>DJOI01000086.1 GCA_002439605.1 Candidatus Segatella mututuai
AGATTATGCAAGGTAACTCGCTATTGGAGAGTTATAAAGGGGTTGACTTGAGTCAAATGCAGAATGAAGTTAAGAGAGGTGACTCAGTTAAAATCAAGGGAAGACGTTCTAAGCAGATGGTTATGTCTAAGCCAGAGTTGGCTTTGGTGTTTGAGGAAAAGGATGCCTTGAAGAATATCCAAGATTTAGTAAAGAAGTATTTTGATATTACAGACCATCAAGAGCGTGATGAATGCCGCAATCAAATCAACCATTATATCAAGGATTACATCAAAAAGTGTGGTCCTGCAATTGCTGATGAAGTAGATGAATTGGAGATTCCGAATAGTCAGTTCTTCCTTTGGCATACTTATTTTGCGGATGTATTTGAGAAGGGTGGATTCGATATAGTGATAGGAAATCCGCCGTATGTTGAGGCTAAGAAATTAAAGTATATAGCAAGTACGTTGAAAAAAAGCTATACTGTATATAGTGGCACTGCTGATTTGAGTATTTACTTTATAGAACATGGTATGAACTTGTTGGCACAGAATGGAATTCTAAGCTATATTACGACTAATAAGTTCTTTAATACTGGTTATGGTAAGGCAGTAAGAAAATATTTGGTTGGCAATCAGATAAATGCTCTTATAAATTTTGAGCAGGTTGAGGTATTTGAAGATATCTTAGTATCAAGCGTAGTTATTAATGTACGTAAGTCTTTACCTGTTGACAATAATAAATTCGAATATGAACGATTTTATCAGTTGAATGCAAAGCAATTTCGTGCTGAATTTGCAAAGAAAATTGATAGTTTTGGCTCGTATCCACAAGAATTCTTGGATGAAAACGAATGGTCTTTCGCTGATGTAGAAGGACTCCAATTAAAACGTAAAATAGAGAAAGATTCTAACCGTCTTGAATCTATTGAAGGTGTAAGTATTTATCGAGGGGTAACTACGGGATATAATCCTGCTTTCATTATAACAGATGTACAAAGACAAGCTTTAATATCAGAAGATGAAAGAAATTCTGAGGTTATAAAGAATATGCTTCAGGGTAGGAATGTTCGTAAATGGTATTATGATGAGAGTGATGAAAATTTGCTTTTTATGCCATGGCATTTTCCTTTACATAATGATTCTTCTCTAAGAGGAGCTTCTGAAAAAGCAGAATTGTCTTTAAAGGAAGAATATCCTACAATTTATCAACATTTGTTAGTTTATAAAGATGCTCTGCTATTGAGAAATCAAGAAGAAACAGGAATACGTTACGAATGGTACGCTTTGCAAAGGTGTGCTGCAAGTTATTATCATGAGTTCGAAAAGACAGAAAAAATAATATGGGGGTTGACGGCCAATAATTGGGCTTTTGCTTATGATGATAAGCAACATTATTTACCGAGTAATGGCTATATTTTGACATCAGAGCAAATTCCGATAAAGTATTTGTTAGGTTGGTTGAATAGCAAATTAATGCATCATTATTTTCACTATATTGGTGTGATGACGGCGGGTGGTGCTTATACTCTGAAAGCTGCTACTATATCAGCATTGCCATTTAAAAAGCCTAAAGCATATGATGTAATAGTAGAAAAGGTAGATGCAATATTGTTGGCAAAGAATGTTGATAAGCAAGCCGATACGACTTCTTTGGAGAACCAGATCGACTTCCTCATCTATCACCTCTATGGCTTGACCTACGATGAAGTTTTGATCGTTGACCCAGAGACTCCTATCTCTCGTGAGGAGTATGAGGCATATAATATAGAACAATTAAAGAAAAATGAGATATGAGTAAAATAGAAGGTTTTTATCAGCTTAGAGAAATGTTTAGCGGTGAAGTTGACGAAGAACTATGGAAGTTTATATAGCCACAATTACCACGCATACATAAATAACTGATATTTAGAAAATAAAGCGTGGTAATAATCGGTTTTTATCACCACCAATTGCCACGTACAAATATGACTGCATTCTACTTTGCACAGCTGATTATCATTTTCTAACGACCAGATACTCAGTGCCAAATCTGGTTTTCTTGCTTTTCAATCCATCAATATTCTGAAGTTCTCTGCCAAATCGCTGCAAACAGGAGACCTGCAATGTAGAACCGAATTTCTGCTTCAAGACATCAAAAATAGCTGCTGCCATCATATATTCTCCCTTCTCTGGGTCGTCTGTCGGTGTAAAAACCTCCAAAAAACACTGCTTGATGGTCGAAATTTGCTCAAACTGCCTGTTGCTTTGCATGATGATGGCTGTTTCGTTGGCATCAAAATAAGATTTCTCGCCATGCTCAAGGGCCTGCATGGCCTGCGCATAAAGCTGCTCATAGTTTATTCTGCCACTTACATCAATAGGACCCGTCAACTCAACTCCCAGGAAACGGCGGTTTCCGGAAGGGTCAGAAAGAATATCTGTCATATTGCTCGTGGCAATAAAGGAAGCAAGACGGGGAAACTCCTCGACATGACTGCCATACGGAGGTTTGATTTTTACCGTCGGCAACTGAAGGAGATTTTTGAGGAACCCCTGCTGCACCTGTGGCGAAATCTGATTGAACTCATCAAGGTTGACAAGCAGAAACTGCGACATAGCCTGCAATACCTGACGCTTTTCCGACAAAACCATATGATCGTTGTAGCCCCACGACAAGTCAGAAGGAATCAGACGGCGACAGAAGGTGCTCTTGTTGTATCCCTGCTTGGAGATAAGCAGCGGCATGGTGCTGTTGCCATATTGTCGGCGATACACGCCGCGCCACTGATCCACCATGCCCAAGAACCAGGTATAAAACCAGTCTTCCCAATAGGGATTACGCGTCGGGACGGTTCTTGCCAAAGCACGGATACGATCCTTACCATCCCATTTTCCCTGGCAATCATAAAGATAGGACTCTATCGGACTGTAGTTGCCGATGCGGTCTGACTCCAAGAAGTTTCTCACATCCTTGATGCTGACATGGATGTCGGCAATCTGCACATCCAGTGTCATACTTTTTTGCACACGGGCATCTACCGGCCGGAAGTCCCCTACCCATGAGTTGTTGGGTCGATACTCGGTATATTTCATCACACTGTTGTAACGGAATAGATAGCGGCTTTCCAAATAATTGATCATCTGCAGAATGTCGGCACGTCCCTTTCTGGCAACGGATGATTTCTTTGGCTTTTTATCATTGGAATGAGTATCGTAGGCGGTGCCTATAATTTGGCGCAGCTTCTCCTCTTCCACTTTGTTCCAGTTGTTACGACGGATGTGGGCAAACGCTTCTTCTTCGCCGAGTCCCATGTGGCAGAGTTTGACAGAGACAGCCGACAGAAAGGCGAGGAAACTGTCTTCTTCATCAGTCCATGAGATGTTGGCTTTTTTCATCTCCGCCATGGTCTCCTGCGCGGCCTTACGATAAAGGAATTCGTAATCCTCGTATGCTTTCAGGTCGTCGGCACTTTTAGGAACTTTGCTCGTCATCGGGATGTTTTGAGCCACACGCACGGGCACAGCCTTGCTGTTATAATAAGGAGCCTCATCCACCGTCAGCATAAAGTGAGATTTCAGTGAAGGCTTTTCGGGCTTGACTGTAGCAGCAGCCTGTGACTGATAGAGCGACTTGACCTGCTCGTAACCTGACAGATAGAGCCTTTCGGCATCAGCCTCTTTTGCCGGGATTTCTCCTTCTTCATCACAGACACTTACCAACACGACAAGGCTCCGCCCATCGGCACCCTCGAAGGCTGCAAAGGTCATTGGCAGCAGACTGACATTCTTTTTGACGGCATCAATCTCTTGGTCTGTCATGAGATTGATGAAGTGAAGCATCACTATCCCATTGGATTTCTTGAAGACGAGATTGTCGCTTTCATCCTTGCCAAATTCAGCAGCAGGATAAACTTTCTGCCATTCTTTGATGCCTTTGTAGAACTGATAACCGTCCTCCATAAGCGGAACACTCATCCGGAAATTGGCGACACTTTGCTTTGCATCGTCCTTAGCTATGCGCTCTATAAAACGCTCCACGGTTTTCGTACTGACGTACAGCAGGTTAAGCTTGCTGGTTCTTGTTATTGTGAATTTCATTATAATGCTATTTATTGAACTTTGCAAGTTCAGAAGTTATAGAAGTTAAAGAAGTTATCACTCCATTCGGTTGTTAGAAGTTATAGCCAATAGCCTTTAAGGAATGCGTAGGTCGAGTGGATTAACCCGTTTTGCCCAAACTTCATCCAAGCCCTTGGGCATTTTTACCCAAAGCCGTTGGCAAGTTTCCTCATAGGGACGGACAACTTTGCTCATCGTCATGGGCAAAAATACTCATCGTTATGGGCTGAAAATGCTCATCGCTCAGTCAATTGGCTCGATAAGGTTTCAAGATTCGCATGATTGCTGTAGCATTTGCACGATGATGTGCAGCCTGGCTTTCTTCAGAAATTAGTAATCGAGCTCCTCTGTATAACGGTCGAACACCATGTTCTCATATCCTTGATCTTTACACCACTGCAAAATGTATTGTTGCTGTTCTGGAATGATACGAGTCTGACCCAGTTTGTAGCGATAATACGAAGTTCGGCTTCCGAAATAGGAAATCATACTGCTTTTGAACGCTTTCACATCCTTCTGTCTCAGTTCGTCGAGCATTTTTTCCAGACCGTAAGCCATCTTGACAAGATGTAATTGCATGAAGTGTTCGCACTTGTCATTTTTGTAAGCGTCAGGAAAAACGGCATAACCATCCGTCTTGTCAGCATTCTTGTAGATGACAGATAACTGGCGGGCACATTCATTGGCAAGAGGACATTGTTCATTGAAACAATACTTCCAGTAGAATCCCTCATCGCCTTTTGCGAAAAGTAGTCTTACTAAATCAGCTTGTGTCATGTTGTTGTTGATAGTTAAAAGGTTTCGGTTTCAGATGGATTTTTTACTTCATTGTGGAATCGGCAAGACAATCCTTGCTTTTGCAAAGTTAGCAAAAAAATATGATAACATGCAATCTTTATCTCATTTTTTTGTTTTTTCTCCTTGTTTTTTGGTGTTTTTTGGTGTTTTTCTCCATTAAAAGCCACAAAATGGGAAAAACGTGGTAACAGCATGGCATTTCGTGGCAACAGCACCAAGCGTATTGCCACGCATAGACACCTGTCATTCAGACTATTACAACCAATGTGGCAATAGTGGCAACTTATGTTTTTCCATACGATTGCAAATTTAGATAAGATTTCCGAATTATAAGCCTGTGAAAAGAAAAAACACCAATATAACTCCAAAAATGTAGGTTCCAAGACTATAGGTATGTCTGCAAACGTTTTTTAGAGCGAATGCACTGTAAAAGCATAAATATTTTTTCACAACTGGGAAATTATTTTTTCACAGTTAAGCGCAGCTTGCTGGTGAATAAATATTCAAAAGCCATTTAACAATTTGAAGTTTACGCACAAGCATAGACGGCCAAACATAGATTTACGGAATAAAACAGAACTGTCAAGATATAAAATAAACAGCGTTTTTTTGGTTATATATATTTTTTGTTGTACCTTTGCACCCGGTTAGCAAAATGTTAACTAAGGGGTGCTACCGCAATTGCGGATGCTGAGATTAGACCCATCGAACCTGTCCAGGCAATGCTGGCGTAGGGAAAATGAGAAAAAAAGCGATTGCAGACGCAAGTCTCACGAACTTGCCTGTGTTCTATTCACACACCTCTTTTTTATATTTTATACATTAATAAAAAGAAATGAAAAAAGATTTGTTGCTTTTTGCAGCCCTCATTTTAGGTGTAGCGACTACAGCTGGTGCTGCAAAGAACAAAGCAGGAGAACGCATTGACACCCTGAAGGCAAGACAGCTACAGGAAGTCCAGGTTATTTCGACACGCGCAAGCGAGAAAACCCCTTTGGCTTTCACCGATGTCAGCAAAAAGGACATTCAGGCTGTCAACTATGGTAAGGACGTGCCTTATCTCTTGTCACTTACACCATCCGTAACCATCACTTCAGATGCAGGAAACGGCATTGGCTACACCACCCTACGTGTACGTGGCACAGACCCAAGCCGCATTAACATCACAGCCAACGGTATCCCTATGAACGACGCAGAGAGCAGTTCACTCTACTGGGTCAACTTCGGTGACTTCGCATCCAGTGCGCAGAGCATACAGATTCAGCGTGGTGTGGGTACTTCCACCAACGGTGCCGGTGCTTTCGGTGCCACCGTCAACATGTTGACTGATAACATCGGGGCAAAGCCTTACGTAGGTCTGGATTTCTCTGGCGGCAGTTATTACTCACATAAAGAGACAGTTCGCTTCAGCACTGGTCTCATCAACGACCATTGGGGCATACAAGGTCGATTGTCTAATATAGGCAGCAAGGGTTACCTCGATAGAGCCTCTACCAAGTTGAACAGTTATTTCCTCCAAGCTGGTTACTTCAGCGACAACACCATGGTGAAGTTCATTACCTTCAATGGGCATGAGGAAACTTACCACGCTTGGAACTACACCTCAAAGTACGAGCAGAGCCTTTATGGCCGCCGCTACAATTCGTGTGGAGAATACTATACCGAGGATGGTAAGACACATTACTACGACAACCAAACTGATGACTATCACTCTCAGAACTATCAGTTGATTTGGAACCAGCGCCTCTCTAATCTTTGGAATCTCAATGCCGCCCTCCACTATACCCGTGGCGATGGCTTCTACGAGGAGTATAAGGTAAACAAGAACCTCCAGGACTATGGCCTTTCTACCGAGAAGTTCAAGACCGACTTGATTCGTCGCAAGCAAATGGGCAACGACTTCTACGGTGCCATCGCATCCGTCAACTTCGACAACAAGAGCAACCTCACTGCCAACATCGGTGGCGGCTGGAACAAGTATGATGGCGACCACTATGGCAACGTGCTCTGGGTCAAGAAAAACTCAGACATCGAGCTGACCCCTAACTTCGAGTACTATCGCAACAACGCCAAGAAGGAAGACTTCAACATCTATGGCAAGGTGAACTATACTTTCGTGGATGGCTTGAGCGCATACATTGATTTGCAATACCGAAACGTTTGCTACAAGATGCAGAATCCTTCCGACTATTACTTGGGCAAGGACTTCACTTCCGCTTACATCATCAACGAGAAGTTCAACTTCTTCAACCCTAAGTTTGGTTTGAACTACGACATCACCGACAACCACAAGGTATACGTTTCTTATGCCATCTCCCACAAGGAGCCAGTGCGCAACAACTATGAGAACGACTTCGCAGCAGGAAAATCCATGCCAAAGGCAGAACGCCTGAACGATCTGGAGGCAGGATACGAGTTCCATAGCAGCAAGTTCTCGGCAGGTGCCAACTTCTACTACATGAACTATAAGGACCAGTTTGTGTTGACAGGTGAGATTGACAACATCGGAGAGGCCGTAACTCGCAACCTCGACAAGAGCTATCGCCTGGGCGTAGAGTTGACAGCAGCATGGAAGCCAGTGGATTGGTTCCAGTGGGATGCCAACGCCACTTGGTCAAGAAATCGCGTGAAGGACATCGCCGTAACCTTGGAAGATGGCGAGACCAGTTACACCATCGACGGCGAGACACCATTGAGTTTCTCTCCAGACTTCATCTTCAACAACATCTTCACCTTCCAGTACGCAGGTTTCAAGGCATCCATCCAGAGCCAGTACATCAGCGACCAATACTTGACCAACACTGGTTTCAAGACCATGGAATGCAACGACAATGTAGACCCAGACACCTACGAGGCAAAGGGCAACACTTGCTACGAGACCTTGTTGCTGAAGAAGCACTTCAATACCAACCTCGACCTGAGCTATCACTTCAACTTGAAAAAAATTGGCCTGAAGGACGCCACCATCGGTGTAACCCTCTACAACATCTTCGATGCCAAGTACGACAACAACGGTTGGGCAGCTCCTCAGTACAGAGTAGTAAACAACAAGTTGACAGCCGTCAACACCTGGGGCAGCCGCGACTATCAGGCAGCTGGTTTCGCACCATCTGCTCCATTCAACTGGATGGCCCACCTCTCCATCAACTTCTAATATGAACACAAAGACTAAAGCATCATGATGGATTATATCGCATCACATGGTTTAGACATCATCACCACGGTACTCGGGCTGGTTTACATCCTGCTGGAGTACCGCGCAAGCATCTATCTTTGGTTGGTAGGCATCATCATGCCAGCCCTCGACATCTGGCTTTACTGGAGCCATGGACTTTACGGCGATGCCGGTATGGCGGTCTATTACACAGTGGCCGCCATCTATGGATATGCTATCTGGAAATGGGGAAAAAAGCACAACCAGAAAGCCGAAGAGGAACTTCCTGTCACCTACATGAGGAAGAAGCTCTATTTGCCCGCCCTCGTGTTTTTCCTTGCCGCCTGGGGAATCACCTATTATATACTGGTGACTTTCACCAACTCCACCGTGCCTGTACTGGACGGCTTCACCAACGCCTTGAGCTTCGTGGGACTGTGGGCTTTGGCACGCAAATACATCGAGCAATGGTTCTTTTGGATTGTCGTGGATGCCGTCTGTTGCTACCTCTACGTTGGCAAGGGCATCCCATTCAAGGCAGGTCTCTATGGGCTGTACGTCATCATTGCCGTGGCTGGATATTTCAAGTGGAAGAAGATGATAAAGCAATAAATAACTTCTATAACTTACTTATGAAAGTTTTATAAAACATTGAAGCTGAAAAACTAACTATTCGTTGTTTTTCAGCTTCAATGAGTTTTCTATGCTGGCCAGTTCGTCTCTGAAGTCGGCATCCAACTTCAGTCTCTGCTCCACCTTTGTACAACTATGAATAACCGTACTGTGGTCTCTGTTTCCCACCAACTTTCCTATGCGCGAAGCAGGCATCTTGGTATGTTTGGCAGCCAAGAACATCGTCACCTGTCGAGCCACCACAAACTCGCGCTTACGGCTCTTGCTGTGAATGCCCGTAGGTGCGACATTAAAATGATGGCACACCTTATCTATAATATCATCCATTGTGAGCGGATGGTCGTCAATCTTCACAGCCCGCTTGATGACACGTTCTGCCAGCCGGATGTCTATATTACTATTGTATACGATGCTGTAAGCCAACAGTCCGTTGACAGCTCCTTCAAGGTCGCGCACACTTCCATTGCAGGTCTGGGCTATGAAAGCCACCACATCGGTAGGAATCTTCAAACCATCACGACGTATCTTGCTCGCCAAGATGTCAACACATAGTTGTACGTTCGGCTTTTCCAACTCTGCCACCAGTCCGCATGAGAAACGGGTAAGCAGACGGTCGGGCATATCCTTCAGTTCTACCGGAGGGCGGTCGCTCGCCAAGATGATTCGCTTTCCATTACGGAAGAGGCTGTTGAATATATGAAAGAAGGTATTGAGAGTCTTGGTCTTCCCAGCCCACTCCTGTATATCATCCACTATCAGCATGTCTATCGTCTGATAGAAGTTGATGAAATCGTTGGTGGAGTTATGGAGCACCGCCTCTATATACTGATTTTGGAAGAGCCGCGCACTGACATACAGCACTCGTTTCTTGGGATAAGTCTTCTTGGCCAGCACACCGATGGCATTGACAAGATGTGTTTTTCCACTACCCGATGGTCCATAGATAAACATGGGGTTAAACTGGGTAGTATTGGGGTGTTCGGCAATAGAGTAACCCACCGAACGAGGCAACTTGTTGCTGGCTCCCTCCACATAGTTGTTGAACGTGAGCTTAGGGTCGAGTTGCGTGTCAATATCTTCGGGTTGTTGGGTTCTGGGCTGTGCAGCCTGTATACGTCGCTGTTCCGCCACATCCACGTCATTCGGGTCGGCTTCGAGCACTATCGTCTTCTTGTGTTCCAAGTCGGCAACGACACGATAAGTCAGTCTTACCCCCTCGCCGAAGTTACGCTGCAACACCTTGCTCAGCAAGTCAACATAGTTAGCCTCCAAATACTCATAGAAGAAAGTACTGGGCACTCTAAGCAACAAGGTCTTCGTAGCCGGCTTGTACGACTCGAAGACGATGGGCTCAAACCAAGTCTTGTATTGGTCGGGCTTCACCGCATCGCGAATAATGGCGAGGCAGTTGTCCCAGAGTGGTTTTGGACTTGCTAACATTCTCTATATGATATATTTACTATTTATTTTCACTTTCAAGGCAGCCTCAAACAAAGCGAACCTGTCTGCAAAGTTATAAAATAAATAGCAAATACACAAATCTTTATTTATCTTTCTTGCCAAAGATAGAAAAATGCACATAGCGCTTCGGATGCTGTCTCAGGTTGACCACCAACGAATCGGCATCGCGCATGGTGGCATTGAGATGATGATACAACTGAGGATCGTTCATCAACAGTCCGAGCGTTCCCTTGTCACTATTCAGTTTTCGGGTGAATTCCTCAGCATTCGCCAAGGTACGGTTCACCTTGTCGAGAGTGCCCTGCACATCCAGGTTGGCCAAGTTGGCTGTCAGTCTATTGGTATTGTCGAGCACTCCGTTGGCACGGTTGACCACACCTGGCACCTGCTTGTTAAGACCAGTCATCAAGGTGTTGAGTTCGCGTGTAGACACCGTGAGATTGGAGGTGATGGTCTGCACATTGTGCAACGATGCCGCCAAGGAAGGGTCGGCAAGCAGGGCATTGAGGCTGCCCAATATAGAGTCGAGTTTGGGCAACATTTTCTCGATGGCAGGCACCATGTCCGCCACCTTTCCCATGGCTCCCGCATTCACTGCACCTGGGATGATGCCTCCTGGCTCTATGCGTTCACGAAGATTGGTGGCCAAGAGCAAGTTGATTTGTAGGTTGCCCATGAGATCCTTCTCTATTTCAGCCTTACTGCCGGCAGGTATGCGCAAAGCCTTGTCGATATCTGCCTTCACCTTGATAGGTCCGGTCTGTCCGTAGTCAAACTCTATTCCGTCTACGGTTCCCACCTTGTATCCGTCGGCATAGATGGGGGTCGATGCTCCCAATCCCTGGATGTCGGTAAAGGTGATGTAATAGTAGTTGTGCGAAGAGAAAAGGTTGATGCCCTTCAGAAAGTTGATTCCGAAGTACATAACCAAGATACCCACGACAGCCACAAGAGCTATCTTTATTTCCTTGCTCATATTCATTTCTTATTTGTTCTTGTTCTGTTTAAACTCTCTTATTGCTTTCCCCACATCATACTTTTGCCCGTTCTTGAAAGCGATGATGAAAGCTTCGGGAAACTTCTCGAGCAACGACTTGCGCAGGCGATATATCTCATTATAGTTTGTCGAAGCCCCCATGGTATATTTCACCATACCGTTCTCTGAATACGAGTCATACTCCGTCTCGCCCTTCAGATGGCTGTCACCGGCCCGCAGCACCCGGCTGCTTGCCAATATCTGTATCTTGAACACAGGTTCGTCCCCCTCCTGAGTATGAGGCTTGGCAACTTTATTCTGCGCTCTCTGCGCTCTCTCCTCCCCTTTGCGCGCAGATGCGGGACGTGTCTCTGCACCACGAGTAGCAGTTTGCACCACAACAGGCGACTTCTCTTCCTTATAATCAGAAGGTACGATGGAAGGCACCTCCACCTTGTCATCCCCTGTAGGGCGATAAGGCACCGACACGCCCTTGTCGTATTTTTCCTTGTACTGTACAAAAGCCTGATAGATGCCACGCGCTATATCATCCACACGATTCGCCGAATTGAGGAGTTGCTCCTCGTCGGGAGTGGTGATGAACCCCAACTCTATCAAACAACTGGGCATGGAAGTCTCGCGCAGTACCAAAAAGCCAGCTTGATGCACACCCTTATTAGGTCGGTTGGCATTCGCACAGACGCTCTTTTGTATCAGCCGCGCCAGTTCCACACTTCGTTCCATGTTCTTTCCCTGTATGAACTCGAAGATGATATAGCTCTCCGAAGAACGTGGGTCGAAGCCCTTGTAGGTTTGCTGGTAGCCTTTCTCCATCGAGATAACCGAGTTCTCCCGCATGGCCACGTCGAGGTTGTCTTTGGCGCGGTGCATTCCTAAGGTATAGGTCTCGAAGCCTCGCGCTATCTTGCCTGCTGGCAAAGCATTGGTATGTACCGATATGAAGAGGTCGGCATTCGCCTTGTTGGCGATGTTGGCTCTTTCCTTCAGCGGTATGAACACATCCGTCTTGCGGGTATACACCACCCTCACATCGGGCATGTTGCGCTCCACATATTTTCCGAAAGCCAAAGCAACCGACAGGTTGATATCCTTCTCCTTCGAGATGGCTCCCAAAGCTCCAGCATCATGTCCTCCGTGGCCCGCATCGATAACGAGTGTAAAACGATGGTTGGCCGAGAACGCATCCAAGGCCAAGAAAAGCCCCATTGCCACAAAGAATATTATCTTCTTGCTAAACATATATTTGCGTATGATGGTGCAAAATTAAACATTTCACGTCAGAAAACCTAAATTTAGCACAAAGTTTTATAATTCATTAAGTGTACCTCTACTCCAGCACCATCGCAATCGGCTCCAAACGGTGGGTTTACTTTCATGATACTGATGTCAAGGCCCTGGATAGACGGGAACTCAGAAAAGAGGCGCTTCCCCATTCTTCCTGCCACATGTTCAAGAAGCTGGCTGGGCTTTTCCATTTCCTCCTTCACCAAGGAATAAATATCAGCGTAGCTCACCGTGTCTTGCAACTCATCGGTCAGGAAAGCTTGGGCGAAATCGTAATCTGCCACAATATTCACCACATAATCGTTGCCCACGGCACGCTCCTGTTCCAGCACTCCGTGGAAGGCATGAAACCTCACATTGCGTAGAAAGATACGGCTACCCTTCGTCTCCATGCACGTCCTCCTTCTCTGCCTGTTGGGGTTCCTCGCAAACATACTTCTTCAGCGCGCGCTCCACCCCCACCTTCCAGGTGTTGATGCTCTCGGAGGTAAGTTGCAACTGGTTCACCAACTTGATAACATGCTCTATAGGCATACGATACCTCAGCACTCCCGATATCAACTTGGCATAGTTCCAGTATTCTGGGTTGAAACGTTCGCTCAGCCCCTCAAGGGTCATTTTGTAGCCACGCTTGTTGACAAACTGGAAGTCGTAACGCTTGGTACCATCGCTGTTTACCTCCTTCACAATCTTGCCCTTCATCACCGACTTGGGCAGCATGATGCCTTCCTCGTCATCGAGCAAGCCCGTAAATATCTCGTACGGATGACCATCGAGCAAGCCGACAAGTGCCACCCACTTGTCCTTGTTGTTTTGGAATCTCACCACATCACAGTCCAACTCCTTAGGTCTCACTTCAACTACTTCAGGATGGCAAGGCTGTACATCCAGCTCTGCATTCACCCGTTTCACCAGCTCACGATGCAGTTTGGCGAAATCTACGCCCTCGCCTTCATAACGCTGGCGAAAAACCGAAAGGGTCTGGTGCACCTTCTCAAGGAGTCGAGCGCTGGCCTGTTCGAATGACATCTGATCAATATTCTCCATTTGCACAGTATGTTCTATGAATATTCTACTAAATTTGGATGCAAATTTAACTTTTATTTCCCAACTATGCAACTTTTTGCAGCACAAATGAAACAAAAAGGAAAAAGAATGCGCAGAAATCAAGAAAGTTTGCGTAACTTTGCATAAACATAGCCGGCGAAACTATCACATCTTTTTTATATATAAAAATATGGAATCAATAAAAAACAGAACATCCATCCGCAAATATGCCAACCGCGAAGTACCAGAAGAGCTGCTTGGCAATCTATTGCAGGAAGCCGAGCGCACTCCCACCATGGGGAACCTGCAGCTATACAGCGTCGTGATAACCCGCAGCGAGGAAGGCAAGAAAGCTTTGGCACCCGCCCACTTCAACCAGCCCATGGTGACACAAGCCCCAGTAGTGCTGACCATCTGCGCAGATTATCGCCGCACCACGACATGGGCGAACCATCGCAAGGCACATCCCGGCTACGACAACATCCTGTCGTTCATGAATGCCGCCACAGACGCCCTGCTCTTTACCCAGACATTCACTGTCCTGGCAGAAGCGGCAGGCTTAGGCACCTGCTTCTTGGGCACCACGGTCTACATGCCACAGATGATTATCGACACCTTGAAATTGCCTAAACTCGTGATGCCCGTAGCCACCCTTACCGTGGGATGGCCCGACGAGCAGCCCTCACAGACCGACCGTCTGCCTCTTCGTTCCATCATACACCATGAAACCTTCGAAGACTATTCCCCAGAGAAGATAGACGACTTCTATGCCGAGAAAGAGGCCTTGGAAGAGAACAAGGAGTTTGTGCGCATCAACCACGTGGAGACATTGGCGCAGGTATTCACCGACATACGATATACCAAGAAAGACTGCGAGGCCATGAGCAAGGGATTCATGGAGGCACTTAAGAAACAAGGATTCGTCGGTTAATTCCTTAACTCCCAAAATGCAGAAAAGCGCATTGACAAACAGATGCCAATGCGCTTTTCTGCATTTTAAGAATTCCTTACTCCACAACGATAGGCTTGTACTTAGGAACCAACACCTTCATGATGCACCATCCTACGAGGTAAGCCACACTACAGATGCAGAACACAATCATGTAGGCACCAGGCTTGCCGTCGAAGCCCATGAAAGAGAAGGCCGAGCCTTGCCCCTCGGCATAGGTGAAGAGCATGCCAGACCCCTTGTTGATAAGGAACGAGCCGATACCACCAGCCATAGCGCCAATGCCAGTAATGGTAGCCACAGTACTCTTAGGGAACATATCGCCAATGGTAGAATACAAGTTGGCAGACCAAGCCTGATGACCGGCACCCAGAAGACCGATGATGATAGCAGGCCACCATGCGCCATACTCACCCATAGGCTGGGCAAGAAGACCGAGCAACGGGAAGCATGCGAAAATCAGCATCGCACGCATACGGCCGATATAGGGATTCATGCCCTTCTTGTCAACGAAATATGTTGGCAGATAACCACCACCGATACTCAGCACCGTAACAATGGCATAAAGCGTAAAGATAAGGGCGATGCCCATGCTCGAGTCCGAAGAGTAACCATACTGGTCGGAGAAATAAGCTGGTGCCCAGAAGAGGAAGAACCACCATACACCATCGGTCATCAACTTACCAACGATGAACGACCAAGTCTGGCGGAAAGTAAAGCACTTCCAGAAACCAATGCTCTTCTCCTCACTCTCCTCTGTAGCGGCATCCACCGGATCTGCTTCCTCGTCCTGCTCGATGTAGGTAAGCTCAGCCTTGTTGACATGCTTGCTCTTGGATGGTTTGTCATAGAGCCATACCCAAAGCCCCATCCAAATATAGCCGAGCACACCGATGATGATGAAAGCCCATTCCCAACCCATGCTGCGAGCCAGCAACGGAATAGTGGCAGGAGCTGCCAAAGCACCCACAGAAGCACCGCTGTTGAAGATGGCAGTGGAGAAGGCACGGTCTTTCTTTGGAAAATACTCTGCTGTCACCTTGATGGCTGCGGGGAAGTTGCCTGCCTCACCTACGGCAAGAATCAGACGGCAAGAGAGGAACAGCCATACGCTGATGGTAGCAATGGCCACTGCCGCATCACTGCCAGCCTGTACAAGACGAAGAGCCTCGATAGAATCATACCCCTCTATCTGCATGGCTACCCATCCACAACCAGCGTGCATCACAGCACCTGTCGACCATACAAAGATAGCGATAAGATAACCTTTCTTGGTGCCCATCCAGTCTACGAACTTACCTGCGAAGAGGTTGGCTATGGCATAGAAGATAGAGAAAAGGCCGGTAATGGTGCCATAATGGTCGTCGGTCCAGTGGAATTCTGGAGCGATAAAGTCTTTCCATGTCAACGACAGAACCTGGCGGTCCATGTAATTGACCGTGGTTGCCACGAAGAGCAACGCACAGATTACCCAACGGAAGTTGGACATTTTACTTGTTTGAATTGCATTCATTGATATAGTTTTTAAGTCTCAGTTTTGTCATTTCAAGTCAGGAATCTTCACTACCTGCATGTCGTTATAGATGAGATTCTCGCCTGCCATACCCCAGATGAAGGTATAGTTGCTGGTACCTGCAGCACAGTGGATAGACCACTCCGGAGCTATCACAGCCTCCTCGTTGTTCAACCAGATAGGACGTGTCTCCTGCGGCTCGCCCATCACGTGGAGAATCTTCTGGCCCTCTGGCACATTATAATAGAAATAGGTCTCCATACGACGAAGATGAGTGTGGGCAGGCATGGTGTTCCATACAGAACCCTCCTTCAACTCGGTAACGCCCATTTGCAACTGGCATGTGCGAACACCTGCCACACCATCGATAATCAACTGATGGATCACACGGTCGTTGCTCTCCTTCAGGCTTCCCGCCTTGATGTTGTTGGCCTCCTTGAGGGTCACCTTCTTGGTAGGATAAGACTTATGGGCTGTGGCGCTGTTCATATAGAAGTGGGCAGGCTTGGCGGCATCCTTGCTGGCCACGGTGATATCCTTGGCGCCACGACCTACGTAGAGTGCCTCCTGGAAACCTAAGGTATAGTTCTTGCCGTCTACCGTCACTACGCCCTCGCCTCCTACATTGATGATGCCCAGCTCTCTATTGTCGAGAAGATTCTTCTGGTCATTGGGCTTATCTGTATAAAGAGGTGCGATGGACGTGAGCTTCAGCGGTGTGGCTGTAGGCACGGCTCCGCCAATGAGGAAACGGTCGAACATGGTATAAGTCCAGTTCACCTGACCTGGCACCATCACCTTTTCGATGGCAAACTCGGCACGAAGACGCTTTGTGTCGTAATTCTTTGCGTCCAGGGGATTGCTGGCATAACGCACATTGTAGTTGGTGTAGGCATTCTCTGCCTTTACCACATAACCTGCCTTCTTGCAGCACTGCGCATAGCCCGCAGTGGCAAGGAGCAACATTGCTAAAGATAAGATTGTTTTCTTCATTTTTTATTGCTGTTGTTTATTCTTCACTTAACTTTTAACACTTAGATTCTTCGCTCTTGGCCTTTTGTTCTTCCTTCACGATTCTGCGGTTGTTTATTACCATCAGGGCAACTGTGACGACAGAGAGCAGCGCCATGCCTACATACTGAAGCTTGACACCACGATAAATAACCCATCCGAAGAGAGAGGACGCGAAGTCGAGCGCACCACCCGAGAACCCGTCGGGGATATGGGCAGCGTTGTCGCCTGTTGCTTTATACACCTGGTTGGCAGCCAACGTAAAGTCGGGAGCCATATCTGTAACAAAATAAAGTCCGACGACGAGGGCTATCAAACCGATGACGAGGGTCTTCACCACATTTCCCTTGGTGAAAGGAAGAATGAGAGGGAAGAGATAGAACATGCCTGCCAACGAAGCCAATGGCAAGAACTCATTGCCCGGCAAGAACACGGCGATGGCAAGAATCACCGGTATCAAGATAACGGATACCACCAAGGTGGTAGGATGGCCGATGACAAGCGCCGGACTCATGCCGATGTACACTTTCTTGCCGTTGAATTTTCTTTTCACCAACTCCTGGGTCTTCTCAGAGATAGGCTTCAGTCCGTCTATAAACAAAGAGGTGATGCGGGGAATCAACTCCATCACGGCGCCCATGGTAACACCGAGGAAGAGAATCTTCTTGACATCGAGCTGGGCAGCCCAACCTATCAAAGCTCCTACGATGACACCAAGAACCAAAGGCTCGCCGAGTACGCCGAACTTCTTTTTCAGTCCCTCGGCATCAATGTCCAACTTGGAGAAACCAGGAATCATGTCGAAGAGCTTGTTGAAGCCTATGGCAAAAGGCATGAAGCTCTGGCAGAAAGGCTGTGGGATGGAGATGCCGTCAAGGTCGTAGTACTTCTGGAACTTCTCGGCGGTAAGGTCGGCGCATACCAAGGTGATGATGTAGCACACGATGGCAGCGAAGTAGCCCCACAAGAGGCTCTCGCCCATTACGAAGTAAGCCACGGCTCCGATGAAGGCAAAGTGCCAGTAGTTCCACAGGTCGATGTTGACGGTACGTGTGGTCTTGGTGATGAGCATCAAGAAGTTGACGCCCAAGCATATTGGGATTATCAAGGCTCCCACCGCTGTATTGTAAGCCACAGCCGCTGCTGCCGGCCATCCCATGTCGAACACATTGAGTTGCAGATGATAAATGTCCGAAATCAATTTCAAGGGATCATTAAAGTTGGTTGTTAGCAATGCCGTAACGACCCCCAAGCCCACGAAGCCGACACCAACGAAGAGTCCCGACTTCAGCGCCTTGCCAAACTTCATTCCGATACACAGACCGATGATGGTAAAGATGATAGGCATCATCACGCTGGCACCCAAGCTAATGATATAGCTAAAAACTTGTTCCATATTACACTACTGATAATTAATAAATTTTTGCACGCAGCACCGTTGCCATGCGCTGCGCCCTGATTTGTTTTTAGTCGAAAGTCACTCTTGCAAAATACACGCAAGCCAAGAAAAAGTATCCTTTCAAGCCCCGATGCACTTTTGACTTTGCAAAGATACACATTTTTTCCGCAAAACAACTTTTTAATTGAAAAATATTAAGTAAAAACATGCAATAATCAATCATACATGTTACAAAAAATAACATTTTTCATACATTCAGCATTTTTTACCACTTAAAAAAATTCCACCCTATGCTTAACACAAAACGATAATTTGCAAATGAAACTAACAAGACTTTGACAACCACAATTACTATGAGAGAGAGTAATCATGCTGATGGTCACTGCGGTGCCATGCATGCTTGTGTGAAACTTTCGCCATGAAACACCCTACAAACCTACAACGACAAAAGGGCGTTTGCCTCTATCGGCAAACACCCTTCCTTCTTCACAAATATAAATGCAATCTATCAAATAAAAGTGTAAATGATTTGCTATCTACTCATCCCAAGCCTCCCAGTCGCTGTAACCTTTGGAGCCCATAATCATCTCATCATCTGAGGATTGAATTGCGTCTTTCTCCTCGTTGGCAACGTTATAAGATCCTTCGCCCGATGCTGCGAGAATACCTGCTTCCATGGCGGCTTCCACAACGATAATCTCTGGAGTTATATATTTCATTTTCATCATTTGTTGTTTATTTAATTATTTTACAATAAATTTCTGTCCGTTCTTTACATAAACGCCTGCTGGAAGGCCAGCTGCGTCACCATTGGAACTTACCATCTTTCCTTCGAGGTTGAAGATGGGCGACAAAGCATCTGCGCCGGCAACAATCGTCACATCCTCGATACCCGTTGTTCCTCCGAAGCCTTCGTTTCCGAAGATAGAAGCTTGCTTTGCAGAACCTGGAAGATTGTTGCTCGAATTCTCTCCACCGAAGAAGTTTTTGTGGTCTTCCATGCCGCCACCACGTTCGTTGGTCTGCACCAAGCTCTTGTTGGGCTTCCAAGTGGATGTAGTACCAGTATAGAATCTGAACTTATACTCAGGATCACTCTTTGTCTTAGCATATACATAGCTATACTGAGGTATAGTTACCTTGGTAGCCCTGCCGGTGTTGTCGGCACCCAAGTAATTGCCGATAAATCGATATTCCTTGGCTGGGTCGGCATCCCGCCCCGACTGACTCGTGGTTGCCGAGACTACAGTTGGCAGAGGATCACCATCTATTGCCTCATAGTTCTTTACCACAAAGGTTGCCTCCTTGTCTGACTGCTCACCGTTGTCAGGCTTGATCATATACGACTCGTGTGCCCAAAGAACGATGTCATCATCTTCTACACTGCCTTCCAATTTAGGAATTTCCTCGCTCCATTTTCCGTTGGCATCCTTCATCTTGGTACCATCAGCAGTCATCGTGCTGTGGTTCAACACGTCCTGGGTAAAGTAAAGCACAATCTTGTTCTTGCCGCCCTTAACGATATCTCGTGTCACCTTATTGAAGAGGCAGAGCTGAGTATCTTTGCCGAAGGTATCAAGCACCTGCTTCTTGGTCATGTTGAAAGGCACGCAGAGTGTCCACCATTGGCCAGGTTTCATCGTAATCTCGTAGCCTGGAGTAGACTTGCTGTCATCGTCTACCAAGACAAAGCGACGAGTACCCATGTGGGCTATCTTGCGAAGTTCGTCCTCAGAATACTGGCCCTTACCATCTCCTTTTACAAAACCAGCTTCTGCCAGTATGGTATAATCTTCTTGTGTAAGGTTAGAGCGATATTTGGTCACACCATCCCACTCATAACCATAGGAGTTGACAATATAAGAACGAAGCCACTGACTCTGGCTTGGCCAAATATACTGACGACCCAAGTAAGTATCCTGATAGCCATAGTCAACCTTAGGACCAATATATGGAGCATTCGGCATTCCATCCTTGAATGCAGGATTTTCACCTTCCTTTCCTACGGAAAGAGGAGTATTGGCATACTGCCAAGTTTTATCTTCTTGGCAGGTTTCATATTTACGGGTAGTATCAGTGAAGTCCTTGGCATCTTCGTCTGTTGTAGAAGAAGGATAATGCATAATACAGAAGTAAACACTGCCATTTTTGTAGTTTTCACGATTAGCAAAGCCCTCATTTTTTGCATTATCACGCAATTCACCTGCAGTAGGATCGAATCCACCATTACCCATCAAGGTATGCGCTGAAAAAGCTGTACCTTCACCCCAATCATTATAGGTAGCTGTACCTACTGGCATCAGAGGAGCCTTAGTTCCTTGGAAGTAAACATCCTGGTACTGACGGAAGTTGAAGGCGAAAGGACCAATATACTTCACGTTAGCAGGAATCATCAATACCGATTCTGTCTGCTCAGAAGGCAGAGCAAAGGCTGAATTACCTATAAAGCGCAGTTTATCATTGAACACAAGATTGGGAATTTCCAAACTATGGAAAGCGCCATCGTCTATCTTGTCAAGATTCTCAGGGAAAGTTATACTTGTCAAACCTGTACCTACAAAAGCCTGTTTACCTATGTATGTCAAGTTAGCGCCCAATTCAATGCTTGCTAACTTACCAACTCCATAGAAAGCTTTTTCACCAATCTCCTTCAAAGAGTTTGGCAGAGTAACATTGGTCAACAGGGTCGCTCCCGCAAATGTATTAGCACCTATCTTCTCATACCCTTCAGGAACGCTGACATGAGTCAGTTTGGAATCATCTTTTCCCTGCAATTTAGAAATTACATTGGCAGGAGTTTCCTTGCTTTCATTCAAGGGCAATGTCAATGTTTCAAGCACAGGAGTTCCCTTTGCACCGCCTGCAGCAAAGGTTTCCCCTGAGAAATCCGTACAGGTTGCAGCACCCAAATCAAGAGTTTTCAAAACAGAATTGGCAGTAGCTGAAGGATACAGAACAGCCTTCACAATATCATTATTGATAGTCAAGGCATCTGAGCCTACGTTTACAAACTGAATCGTTTCATATTTGTTTGATTTTGCCAACTTATAATTCAGGATCTCAGTCAATGACTCTATTGGATGTTCAAGATAACCTAACTTTATCATTTCGTCCTCTGAGATTTCGCCGAAGTTTACTACATATGTATTATTTTTATTATAATCGGCAGGATCCCAAGAATAATAAACAATATTAGCATCATACTCTGCATCCTTAGCTAACTGTACGTACTTATTATTAGATAGTACATACAAATATGGCTGTGCATCTTTTTTAAAAGTAACATCAGAAAGAGTAGTCGTAAAATAGTCGCTCTCCTTAAATTTAGCTAACAAAATTCTACCAGTGGCATCTGAGGTAGTTGAGTAATTTGAATAGAATTGATTATTACTCCAAGAACCCTCCACCAAATCAACTTTGTCAGAAACAGAGACTTTTTTCCACTCATACTCCCCAGTTGAACCTTCTTTAAGACCATAGTAATACAAAGCTGCTATCTTATCTTCATTCCAAGAATAAGTTGCTGTAGCATTTACATAATCAGGATACAAAGAAGTTATCTTCTTTGGGTAATAAGCATAATAAGTTGTCGCTGAATTATAAACAGCAGAGCTACCCACAGGATTATTATTATACTGATTGTTCTCAGTACCAACCTTATTAGTTCCTGAAGTTGTAAATTTCAACTCATCAGAAACACGCTGATACTTCGTTAAATCACCTTGACCCGAAATAGTCCAAGTCTTGCCATCTTCCGAAACATCGAATGTAACAGAAGGGGCATTGGCATTCTGCACCAATGCGTTGCCACCCAGTCCCAAGAGAACTGACACAACAAGACAAAATTTTCTTAAGTTAATCTTAACCATCTTAAACTTATTTTTTAATTTTATATTAATTATCGGTTTTTGATAAATTTCAATTTTCATCTGTTTACGAAAGAGTATTTTTATTTTAATCAGAATTCATTTTTTGCTATCAGAATCCATCCATAGCGTTTTAGAACTCATATTCATAGAATTCCTCTTTTACTTATATCGCCCTACAAATAGACGTTTTTTACATAAATTTTCGGCTGCAAAGTTACATAATCATTTCATTTATCCGAACAATCTTAACGAATATTTAACGTATTTTAAGTCTAAAATTATCATAAAATACACACAAGAAACATTATATACATAGATGAACAGCACCATTTTCAAATGGGAGTGCAGGGTAGTTTAATCTTTCAAGCAGCCAATCGGAACGACATAGACACCATCCTTACGACGATAAGCGAAGTCTCCGGTGCCAGTCAGCACCATCATAAAAGATACAAAATATTTTTATATTTCCTCAGTTGCGCAATTTCATTTCCTCAGTTGGCGCATTTTCACTTCCTCTGTTGGCATTTTATCCACTTAGGGATTAACTTCATTTTCCATAAGTCATCCCTAACTCACTTTTTCAACCCACTTAGGGGGATGGACTTCAATACAAAAGACAAAAGTGGGAACATGATTCAAACCATGCTCCCACCTTATTCTATATATTACATTTTTTAATCCTGGTAATATACTCGTTTCACACGATTGCTGATGGTTGTCAGTACCTCGTAAGGAATGGTGTCGAGGATATCGCTGAGGGTCTGCACAGGCAGATGCTCGCCGAAAATCTCGACGCTATCGCCTTCCTTGCAGTCGATGTCCGTGACATCTATCATTGCCACATCCATACAGATATTGCCCACGTACTCAGCCTTCTGACCATTCACCAAGCAGTAAGCGTGGCGATTGCCGAGATGGCGGTTCAAGCCATCGGCATATCCGATAGGAATGGCTGCTATCATGCTATCCCTGTCAAGGATGGTCTTGCGGCTATAGCCCACGCTCTCGCCAGCCTTGATGTGGTGTATCTGGAGGATGGTGGTCTTCAAGGTGCTCACGCAGTTGATGGTCTTGTTGTTGCGAGAGTTGATGCCGTAAAGTCCAAGGCCCAAGCGACACATATCCAACTGTCGCTCCGGGAAGTGCTCGATACCTGCGGAATTGCAGATATGGCGGAGTATCTTATGGTCGAAGGCTGCCTGAAGCTGCTTGCTTCCCTTGTCGAAGAGTTCGAACTGATGGGCGGAGAAGTCGTCGAAGCTATCGTCGTCGCTACCCACGAAATGAGAGAACACACTGCGAGGGATGATGGCGTTCTGATGCTTCAACTTGCCAATCAACTCCTCCATGTCGTTCTCTGGGTCGAAACCCAAGCGGTGCATACCCGTATCGAGCTTGATATGAACAGGGAATCCCGTTATGCCCTCCTTCTCGGCTGCCTTGACAAGGGCATCGAGCAGGCGGAAGGAATAAACCTCCGGCTCCAAGTCGTAGTCGAACATGGTCTTGAAAGCCGTCATCTCCGGATTCATAATCATGATGTTGCTGGTGATGCCGTTCTTGCGAAGCGTGACACCCTCGTCGGCAACAGCCACTGCGAGGTAATCCACACGATGGTCTTGCAAGGTCTTGGCTATCTCCACGGCTCCCGCTCCATAGCCGTCCGCCTTGATCATGCAGACGAGCTTGGTCTCCGGCTTCATGAAAGCACGATAGTAGTTGAGGTTGGCCACCACAGCATTGAGGTTTACCTCGAGAGTCGTCTCATGCACCTTACGCACCAAGAGCTCGGTGAGCTGGTCGAAACCAAACTGGCGAGCACCCTTCAGCAGGATGACCTCGTTGCGCAAAGACTTGAACACCTCGCTCTCGATAAATTCCTTCACATTCGGGAAGAAGAACTTCTCAGATATCTGAATCTCGTCGCTCTGCGCACAGAGCTGAGGGCCAATGCCGATAAACTTGACTACGCCACGCTTGCGACAAAGGTCGCTCACCTCCTTGTACAAATCCTTTGGGTTCTCGCCACTCTGGAAGATGTCGCTCAATATCAGTGTATGGCGTCGACCCTTATGGTCGGGACGACGGCTCATAAAGTCGAGGGCGATATCGAGGGAGTTGATGTCGGAGTTGTAACTATCGTTGATAAGGGTGCACCCATGCTGCCCCTCCTTCACCTCCAACCGCATGGCCACAGGCTCCAGCAATGCCATGTGCTTGTCGAGTTCCTCGGCAGAAAGGCCAAGACGGCGCGAAACCACAGCGGCAATGATAGAATTGGTGATGGAAGCCTCGTCGATGAAAGGCAACGAATAACTGTCTTCCTCACCTTTATATATATAGGTAACGATGGAAAGGTTGCCCTTCTTCTCCACATTCTTCACAAAGAAAGGAGCCTGGGTGTCACGGAACGACCAATAGAGCTTCTCGCCCTTATAGTCATGGTACTCGCCCACCACCCCGCTCACTATCTCGTCGTCGCCATTATACACGATGGTCTCGGCATCATGGAAGAGAATCATCTTCTCGCGGCATTTCTCCTCCATAGAGCCGAAATTCTCCTGATGGGCAGAGCCGAGATAGGTAAGCACAGCGATGGTAGGCTGGATGATGTCGCGAAGCGCCAACATCTCGCCGGGCTTACTGATGCCAGCCTCGAAGACACCCACCTGGGTCTGCTCGTTGAGCAACCACACCGACAGAGGCACGCCTATCTGCGAATTGTAGCTTCGAGGACTGCGGGTGACGAACATGCTTGGCGAAAGCAGCTGGTACAACCACTCCTTGACCATCGTCTTGCCATTGGAGCCCGTAATGCCCACAATAGGAATGTTGAACTCATCACGATGACGTTCTGCCAGGCGCTGGAGAGCCTCCAACGTGTTGACGACCTTGAGGAAGTTGGCCTCAGGATAATCGGAGGCATACCCCTTGGGCACCTGGGAAACTACGAAATTTCTAACACCACGGCGATACAACTCTGGTATATAGTTGTGACCGTCATTACGCTCAGATTTAAGAGCAAAAAACAGAGTTTCCTCTGGGAAACAGAGCGAGCGGCTATCTGTAAGGATGAAGCCGACGTTTCCGTCTCTGTCGCCATAACGACGCGCACCTATCAATGTGGTAACTTTTTCAATAGTATATGTCATTGTTCTATGAATTAAAATATTTCTCGTTGAACTTTCTTTCCATTTCCTCCGTCTTGGCGAGGAAGCGCCGATGCGCCTCGCTGTCGGGATGGAAAGGTTTATGGCCCAGTGCCTCATGTATGGGACGCCAGTCTTCCAAGAACTGTTCTGCCTCCTTGCCGAAGTAGGCGGCACGGAAGCGTTGCCAGATGAACTCCACAGCCTGAGAGGTGGGATGGAGCATGTCCTCGTCGTAGAAACGATAGTCGCGCAGCTCGTCGTTCATCAGTTCGTAGGCCGGGAAGTAACTCACCGTCCCGGGATTCCGCCCCACCAACCTGTCGGCGGCAAGTAGCAGGGTGGCCTTGGAAAGCTGGCTGCCATGGAAACCATACTTGGCATATCTGATGGGGCTTACGGTAATGACAACCCTCAACTCGTCCCCACCCTTTCCTTTGGATTCCTTCAGCAAGTCGACAGCTTGCTGCAAGCAGTCGACACACTCCTCCACCGTCAACTCACGTTCGTCGAAGAGGTGGTGCGGGCGTTTCTGGCAATTGTCCACAATCTCGCCAGTATCCTTGAGCACATAGACATGATTGGTGCCCAAGGTGAAGACCGCCACACGTGGATTGACCTGCAAGCTTTTCTCCACCGTATGCAGGATGCTTGCCGGATTGTACATCACCCCAAAGGGATTGACCGTAGCCCGAAAGCGGTTTTCCACGAAGCGACGCCCCAATCTGTCGGCAAAGCAACTGCCCACGAAAAGCATTCGCTCCGCCGGCTGTATCTCGAAGCCAGCCTTTGGAATATCTACCTCAGTGCGGAATAGCATTTGCCCTAACCCTTTAACTCCTGAACTTTTTTATTTCTTTTCCACTCCACTACTATACCTATTATAATAAGGAGCACGAGGACTGCATAAGCCACGTAAGCTACCATCTCGGTATTCTTCAACGACTGAGGATGGAAGTCGAGCACAACCTTGTGAGTTCCTGGTTTTACATGGATAGCACGGAGGATGTAATTCACTCTGCCCAGCTCCACAGGCTGTCCATCCACGGTAGCCGTCCATCCTGGATAATAAATCTCGGAGAAGACGATGACACCACCCTTGCCAGACTTCACTTCGTAGGTCAAGTTGTTTGGCTTATACTGGGTCATCTTCACCACAGAGGTATCGTCTTGCTTGACGCTCTGCTGCAACTGCTCCTTGAACTTGGCATCGGCAACAGCCACATGGCGGAGATTCACCTTACCCACACCGTCAATCTCTTGATTGGCGTTATCCACATATTTCACCTCGTCCACATACCAGGCATTGCCATAAGCGTATGGATTCTTCACCGGCACGGTATGTCCGCCCTGCAAAGGCAGGATGAAATACTTGGTGTTGAGCATGTTCAATACGGGGAAGATACTGTCGCCGTTCACCTTGGTCATATCTCCACCAGCCGCAGCCACCGCATTCATGGTCTTTTGCATCTCTGGAGCGATATGAGCGTCTATCATCTCTTGATAGCGGCGCAACTTGGCTGGGTGATAACCGCCAATGCTCTTATGATAATAAGAAGTCTCGTTCTCATTGAACGTATCCGATGCGAGATTGAGCACACGATAGTCGAGAGATTTATCCTGACAGATAATCTTATCTGTTTCTGTCATCTGCTGCGGCTGATCGCGAACGCTCTTATCCACAAACATGTCATCGTAGAGATAACGCTTGTTGACCATCCACATATCCACCAAGCAGAGCAGCGCGATGCCCGCAATCATATAAGTAGCGCCAAGTTTCTTGTACTTATAGAGCATCAAGAAAGCCGCACCGATGAGGATAATCCAGAAAGAACGCCAACAATCAGAAGTAAAGATATACTTGCGAACCTCGGTGAGATTGCTGATAAGCGGAGCCTGGTATTCAGCAGGCAACTGCTGGAGAGCTTGCATTTCTTGTCCTGTTACGAAATCGGAGAAGAACACGTTAGGCATAACGGCAAATAGCAAACAGAAGCCAGCCGTCAAGCCAAAGCTAACATATACATATCTAACTTTATTTGTCAGAATTTCCGGTTCATCCACAATACGTTTCAATGCCATCATTGCCAGCAAAGGAATGGTGAACTCGGCTATCACGAGGATGGAAGCCACAGTTCGGAACTTGGCGTACATCGGCACATAGTCGAGGAAGAAATTGGTAAACGGCATAAAGTTCCTGCCCCACGAGAGCAGGATGCTCAGGATGGTGGCAGCCAAGAGCGCCCACTTCATAGGTCCCTTCACGATAAAGAGCCCCAAGACGAAGAGCATCATCACGAATGCGCCCACATATACAGGACCGCTTGTGCCTGGCTGAGTGCCCCAATACTGCCCCAACTGCTGATAAATCTGCACAAAGTTAGGGTCGGCCTTCTCCATCGCCTTGGTGTTTTGCGCAAGAGGCACGGAAGCACCGCCTTTGGCATCAGGAATCAAGAGCGTCCAGGTTTCGTCAATACCATAGCTCCACTGTGTGATATAGTCTCTATCCAAACCACTGCTGGTCTGGTTGGCGGCATTTTTCTTTACCAGCTCACTCTTTCCGCGCATGGTTTCCTGCCCATACTGCCAAGTGTGATAAAGATTGGAGAGGTTCAAGCTGATACCGATGGCTGCGCCCACGACACACACAGCAGTAGCCTTGCCGAAGCGTGCCATCTCCTTCTTGCGGATGGCATCAGCCAAAAAGGCAATCACCATGAAGAGGATGACGAAGAGGTAATAATAGGTCATCTGCACATGGTTGGCATTTATCTCGAAGGCGGTAAATATGGCGGTGACGAGCAGTCCCCACAGGTACTTTCCCCTGTAAGCCAACACGATGCCGGCTATCATCGGAGGCAGATATGCCAAAGCCATCACCTTCCAGATGTGTCCTGCGGCAATGATGATAAAAAAGTACGAAGAGAAAGCCCAGATGATGGAACCCAAGGCCGCCAACGACTGCTTGAAGTCGAAAGCCCTCAGCAGGATATAGAATCCCAAGAGGTAGGCAAAGACATACCATACATTTTCTGGCAACCACAGATGGTAGAGGTTGGAAGCCTGCTTCAGCACCGCCCCGCTCTTATAGGAAGGAGCCATCTGATAGGTGGGCATACCACCGAAGATGGAGTTGGTCCAACGTGTTTCCTCACCAGTTTTCTTCTCGAACTGCGATCTCTCCTGTCCTGCGCCCACACCCGCAGAGGCATCATGACGATACAGGATGCGTCCATCTATGTCGGCGGGCATAAAGTACACGAAAGAGATAACCGCAAACATGACCACTGCTAAAATGTCAAGCAGATATTTCTTCAAAAATTTCATTATCTTATTATAAACGTTTATATTTTCTCGTGCAAAGATAGTAATTTTCTCTTATAAGAAATGCCACAGGCAAGATATTTTTTGTATTTTTGCATTCTAATTCGTTACAAATAGCATTTTTACAGTATGAAAATAGGTATTATCGTTGCGATGGACAAGGAGTTCGCACAACTCAGGACGCTGCTCAGCGACAGCAAGACAGAGCGCAGAAACCATAAAGACTTCGTGACAGGAGCCATCGGAGGCAATGAAATCATCATGCAGCAATGCGGCATAGGAAAGGTAAACAGCGCCATAGGAACCGTGGAAATGATAGACGCTTACCACCCCGACCTCGTCATCTCGACAGGTGTGGCGGGAGGAGCCGACATACAACTCAACGTGACGGAAGTGGTGGTTTCTACGGAATGTGTTTACCATGACGCCTACTGTGGAGAGGAATGTGCCTTCGGACAAATTCTCGGCATGCCTGCCACCTTTCCCACTCCATCAGAATACATAGGAAAAGCACTCGCCGTAAACGACGAGCCCGGAGACATCCTTCCCAAAATTCATGCCGGACAGATAGTCAGCGGAGAGTGGTTTGTAGACAGCAAGGAGAAGATGCGCTCCATCCTCGACCACTTTCCTCAGGCTATGGCAGTGGACATGGAGAGTTGCTCCATCGCCCAGACTTGCCACATCTACCAGACCCCCTTCATCTCCTTCCGCATCATCAGCGACGTGCCCCTCAAGGACACCAAGGCACAACAGTATTTCGACTTCTGGGCAAAGATGGCAGAAGGCTCATTCAATGTCACAAAGGCTTTCCTGGAAAGCCTTTAGGAGTGAAGAGAGAAGAGAGAAGAGTGAAGAGTGAAGAACAGTGAAGAATCCAAATGATTTTTCACTAAACATTAAACACTACACATTAAACATTATAAAATTAAACATTAAACATTATTAAAATGAACAAGATACCCAGTTTCACCATCAATCACAACAAATTGCTCCGTGGCATATACGTCAGTCGCAAGGACGAGGTAGGCGGAGAAGTAGTAACCACCTTCGACATCCGGATGAAGGTGCCCAACCAAGAACCATGCCTTCACAACGGTGCCATTCATACCATAGAACACCTGGCAGCCACATACCTACGCAACGACCCCGAGTGGAAAGACCGCATTATCTATTGGGGACCTATGGGTTGCCTTACCGGCAACTACCTGCTGATACGTGGCGACCTTGAGAGCAAGGACATCGTGGAACTGATGAAACGTACTTTCCAGTTTATCGCCGACTTCGAGGGCGACATTCCAGGCCAGGCTGCCAAGGATTGTGGCAACTACCTGCTCCACGACCTGCCTATGGCGAAGTATGAATCCAGGAAATATCTCGAAGAGGTCTTGAACGTCATCAAGGAAGTAAACCTAATCTATCCGACGCAAGACTAAGACACAGAGGGCACAAAACATCAAGACAAAAGCGACAGTTCGCAATGCTGCAAACGGTCGCTTTTGTCTTATTTTATGAGGCGAATCACTCCTCTACCATTTCAGATGTCCATACTTCTCCTTATACCATAGTTGCCAGCCATTCACGAGGTTCTGCCAAACGACATACGCTCCTGGCGCAACAGCAGCCAATGGGTTCAAGAAAGTAAGCGTCAACCAAATGCCAACGATGGTATTTTTCTGCCCCAAAGCCTGCCCCGCACTGATGCTGGCGCCGAAGTGCCTGCCTACAGCCTTGCCGATGACAAACTGGATGATGCAAACAAACAAAGGTACGATGAGGAGCAAGGCTAATATCCATCCCGAGACATCAGCATGCAGGATGTTCCTCAACGTCTCACCCATCAATATCGTCAGATTGAAGCACCACATGTAGAATCCCAAGTCTTTCACACTCTTGATCTTATCTACAAATTTCGGGAAAAAGCGACGGCTCAGCAAAGCAAGCAACAATGGCACCACCAAAACTGTAGTCACATTGCGGAATACCATCGCACTCATCATCAGAAACGAGACATCAGCCTCTTTCTCCACCATCGGGAAAAGACTCGGAATGATGACCATCGTAAAAATGTTGGCTATCACCGTATAGGTAGTAAGCGACCCGATGCTTCCTCCCAATTTTTCCGTCACTACCGCAACTGCTGCAGCCGTCGGACAGATAAAACAGATGAAAGCACCCTCCAAAATCAACTTGGTCTCGTAATTACTCCCAAATTCGAAAATGAGCACCACCATCAACAGAGCCAGGGAAGTACGTATCAATTGAAGGACAAAATGCCACGCCTTGGGTTTCATCTCCTTGATTTCTATCTTGCAGAAAGTGACATAAAGCAAGGAAAAAAGAATAACAGGCATCAAGTCCACCAATTTAGGACCTACCGACACCCCAAAAGGCTCCAAGAATGGCACATTGGCAAATATCAAATATACCACAGCGCCCAGCACCAAAGAACAAGGCAGCGAGAATTTACGAAAGAATCTCCACACGACACCCATATCTATATATTTTAAAATCTGAGTGCAAAGTTAAAGTAAAAAATCGAAAAGATAAAAGAAAATAAGAAGAAAAAACTTATTGGAAAGCAAAACTATAAAATTGAAAGCAAAAAAGAATCCCCTCCACCAAATTTCTTTGGCAAAAGGGGATTTCTTAAGGATCCATTTATATATAAGCTAAGCTTAATCCTTATTACTGCGCTTGCGCTTCAAGTGGTCAAGTTCGATCTTGCGCATACGCATGCTCTTAGGAGTAACCTCCACGTACTCGTCCTCGCGGATGTACTCCAAGCACTCCTCAAGGCTCATCACTGTCTTAGGAATCACACGAGCCTTGTCGTCGGAACCAGAGGCACGCACGTTGGTCAACTGCTTTGCCTTGGTTACGTTGACAACCAAGTCGTTCTCGTGAACGTGCTCACCTACAACCTCACCACCGTAAACTTCCTCACCAGGATCGATGAAGAACTTACCGCGATCCTGAAGCTTGTCGATGGCGTAAGCATATGCTGTACCAGTCTCCAAGGCAATCATGCTACCGTTGCTGCGACGGCTGATCTCGCCCTTGTATGGCTGATACTCCTTGAAGCGGTGAGCCATGATGGCCTCGCCCTGGGAAGCTGTCAACACGTTGGTACGAAGACCGATGATGCCACGTGAAGGAATATCGAACTCGATGTCCACACGGTCGCCCATGTTGAGCATGGAGGTCATATCACCCTTACGGCGTGTCACCATATCAATCATCTTGGAGGCAAACTCCTCTGGCACGTTGATGGTCAACTCCTCCACAGGCTCGCACTTCACACCATCGATTTCCTTGTAGATAACCTGTGGCTGACCTACCTGAAGCTCGTAGCCCTCGCGACGCATGGTCTCGATGAGGACAGAGAGGTGGAGCACACCACGACCTGAGACAATCCACTTATCGGTGGTATCCTCGTAAGGCTGGACACGAAGTGCGAGGTTCTTCTCCAACTCCTTGTTCAAGCGCTCCTGAATGTGACGGGAAGTACAGAACTTACCCTCCTTGCCGAAGAAAGGAGAATCGTTGATGGTGAAGAGCATACTCATGGTAGGTTCATCGACAGCGATAGGAGGAAGCGGCTCCGGGTTCTCGTAGTCGCAGATGGTATCGCCAATCTCAAACTTCTCCAAGCCGATTACAGCGCAGATGTCGCCAGAATCCACATGGTCTGTCTTCTTATGCCCCATACCCTCGAAAGTGTGGAGCTCCTTGATCTTGGTCTTCTCCTGCGTACCGTCACGATGGCAGATGGTAACGTTCATGCCATCACGCAATGTACCACGGTGTACACGCCCCACGGCGATACGACCAGTGTAGGAGCTATAGTCGAGAGATGTTATCAAGAGCTGTGGAGTACCTTCCAACTGTTTCGGAGCAGGAATAACCTCCACAATCTTGTCGAGCAAGTAATCGATATTGTCGGTAGGACTCTTCCAGTCCTCTGCCATCCAGCCATTTTTTGCAGAACCATAGACTACCGGGAAGTCGAGCTGGTCCTCTGTGGCATTGAGGTCGCACATCAAGTCGAACACCATTTCGTAAACCTCCTCAGGGCGACAGTTGGGCTTGTCCACCTTGTTGACCACAACGATAGGCTTCAGCCCAAGTTGCAAAGCCTTCTGTAGCACAAAACGAGTTTGAGGCATAGGCCCCTCGAAAGCATCGACGAGGAGCAGGCAGCCGTCTGCCATGTTGAGCACACGCTCAACCTCACCACCGAAGTCAGAGTGTCCAGGAGTATCGAGAATATTAATCTTAGTACCTTTCCAATTAATAGACACATTCTTTGAGAGAATGGTTATACCACGCTCGCGCTCCAAGTCGTTGGAGTCGAGAACTTCGCCACTGTTATCCTGGCCATCGCGGAAGAGTTTGCCAGCGAGCATCATCTTGTCTACCAAGGTCGTCTTACCATGGTCAACGTGTGCAATAACTGCAATGTTTCTAATGTCTTGCATTTTTTTACCTTAAGTACTTTATGAAATTCGGTGCAAAATTACAAAAAATATCGGAAAAGTTTGCATGAACAACGAAAAAGTTGTAACTTTGCACCGCATTTTTAAAATGCACAATATTTATTCAATACAATTATTAAGTTTTTCAAGCAATGTATTTAGACAAAGCAAAAAAAGAAGAGATCTTTAGCAAGTACGGAAAGTCTAACTCTGATACTGGTTCAGCAGAGAGCCAGATAGCATTGTTCTCATACCGTATTGCTCATTTGACGGAACATGTTAAGCAGAACCGTAAAGATTATACTACAACACGTGCATTGACACAGCTTGTAGGAAAGCGTCGCGCTTTGCTCAACTACTTGTACGACCGCGATATCCATCGCTACCGTGCCATCATCAAGGCTCTCGGCCTCCGCAAGTAATCTTTGGGCAATTTGCTAAAAAGACATTCAATCCCATCATTCTCACTGAGAGTGATGGGATTTTTCTATTTGAATATCCGCAATCGTCCAAATTATAGCAGGAAATGCATCGAATTTCCTGATGACTAATTTAGTTTTGTGGCAGAGCATGATTCAAACATATAACTCTTGTAGATAGTAATCATAGTGAAAGTACGAAGATGTGCTTCCTTGCGGGGCAAAGTTGTGCTTCCTTATGGGTTAACATTGTGCATCCTTAAAGGGCATCAAACTTGAATATGAAGGGCGTTCCACGGGCGTGGGCTGACCGTCCCACGACCGTGGAACGACTGGCTGACGACCGTGAGCCAAATGACTGACGGTCGTGGAATGCCCGACGGAGTTGGACATTTGCTATCATCTAAAACTGACGTATGGCAGAATCTATCGAGAGATAGTTTCAAGAAATCCTCTTTAACACCGTGATATTTTGCAATTTGGATGACTGCGGATATTCATAAAAGAAACTTACACGAAATGAGTAGAAAATCATAGAATAAAGGCCATTATGCGACTTAAGCTTTTCAAGATTCCACACTCACGTTCATTTATCATTTCTTGATTTCTCTAAGAGGAGCCATCACAAAATCTCTTTCCTCCATCAGGGGATGAGGAATCTTCAGGTCGGGCTGGTCGACACGAAGATCGTCGTACAGCAGAATATCTATATCTATAATGCGGTCGTGATATTCGCCATTCACAGATTTGATAGTACGACCCATCTCTTGCTCCACCTTCTGAGTAGTCTCAAGCAACTGGCGAGGTGCCAAAGGAGTAAGCACACAGACACATGCATTGACAAAGTCATTGGGCGAAGAATAGCCCCAAGGCTTGGTTTCATATAGAGCTGACCGGCGCTCTACGTCGCCAATCAGCTCTCCTATTTTTTCTATAGCCTCGCGGATGTTACGCTTGCGGTTGCCTAAGTTTGACCCGAGGCTCAAATATACTCTATGCATGTACAGATAAATTAGTCGTTAAGAATGAGCAGAGAGTCGCCGAAGCAACCAAACATATACCCATTCTTCAAAGCTTTCATATATGCTTCGTATACAAGGTCGTAACCCCCAAAAGCAGCTGTGCTCATCATGAGCGTAGACTCTGGATGATAGAAATTGGCCACCATGCTGTCAGCCAGTCCGAACTCATAAGGAGGAAAGATAAACTTATTGGTCCATCCGTCAAACTCCTTCATCATTCCGTCTGTACCAACAGCTGTCTCAGTAGCTTTGACCACACTTGTACCGATGGCACAAACATGGTGTCCAGCCCGTTTGGTGCTGTTTACCATATCGCAAGCCTCCTTGCCGATATGCATCTGCTCAGAATCCATCTTATGCTTGGTAAGGTCTTCCACCTCTATTTCATGGAAACAGCCCAGTCCACAATGCAAAGTGATAAACGCAGAGTTGATGCCTCTGATTTCCATTCTCTTCATGAGTTCGCGCGAGAAATGAAGTCCAGTAGCTGGTGCCGTAACTGCACCTTCCTTTTCAGCAAAAACACATTGGAAGTCTTCCATATCCTCCTCTGTGGCATGGTGCACCTCACGATTGTCGATGACATAACGTGGCAAAGGAGCCTCGCCCAAGGCAAAGAGGGAACGCTTAAAGACATCATGCTGGCCGTCCTCATCATAGAGGAAACGAAGAGTTCGGCCACGGCTGGTAGTATTGTCTATCACCTCTGCCACCATCTCGTTGACATCATCGAAGAAAAGTTTGTTTCCTATGCGAATCTTGCGGGCTGGCTCTACGAGCACATCCCAAAGTCGCATTTCTTCATTCAACTCCCTAAGCAGGAACACCTCTATCTTGGCATCGGTTTTCTCCTTGGTGCCATAGAGTCGCGCTGGGAATACTTTGGTATTATTGAACACAAACGTATCTCCCTCGTCAAAATAGTTGATGATATCTTTGAACTCTATAAAGTCGCCTTCGATAGGATTTCCATCAGCATCCTTGCGGTACATGTCTATGGTTCCCGACTTTTTGTGTAGAACCATCATACGCGCCTCGTCACGACGGGTTACCTCAAAGGTGCGCTCCTCCCCGGTAGATGTCCTGACGGTGCGCTTGGTTTTGTGTGGATAAAGCGCCACCTGCGCCTCCGGCAACTTAAAGTTGAATTGTGACAGTTTCATGTTATATTCGTCTCCTTCCTAATGGTTACTAATTATATTCTATTTACTACTCAGGGAATCTTGAACTTGCTGGATGTCTTCTATTTCCTGTTGTTCGAGCCACTCCCTGAAGTTTTCAAAACTCGCGCAGTTGTCGACAGTAAAGTCGCCCACTCGGGTTCGTCTCAACTCTGTAAGAAAGGCTCCACTCCCAAGTGCCCGGCCTAAGTCGCGTGCCAAGGAGCGTATGTAAGTACCCTTGCCACATACAACCCGCAGACCAAGCTGTTTGGTCTTGTCGTCGTAACTGGTCAGTTCTATCTCGTCTATCCGTACATTTTTTGGCTTGAGTGTTACATCCTCGCCTGCCCGCCGCAAGGCATAGGCTCTGTCACCATTTACCTTGACCGCACTATAAGTAGGCGGAACCTGCTGAATATCACCGACAAATCGAGGCAAGACTTCCTCTATGAGCTGCCGGGAGATCTGGTTGACAGGATAGGTATGGTTTACCGTATGCTCGAGATCGTAGCTGGCCGTTGTTGCGCCCAGCTGAAGCGTTGCGGTATACTCCTTGGTGTGAGACTGCAACAGCTCTATTTCCTTAGTTTTCTTCCCTGTGCAAAGAACAAGCACACCTGTAGCCAAAGGATCGAGCGTACCTGCATGCCCTATCTTCACCTTATGGTGCAAGAACTTGGAAAGCACGTATCTGATATGAGCCAAAGCCCCAAAGCTCGACATTCGGTAAGGCTTGTCAATGGCTATGATTTCTCCTTTTCTGAAATCCATATATAAGTTTTAACCCTACAATTATGTAGAAACTAATCCACCATCTGCATGTTCACACCGCAGAGCCCACAGGTGATGATGACGAGTCCCACAACTATGCGATACCAGCCAAAGGCTGCAAAGCCATACTTGGTCACATAGTTGATAAAGAACTTGATGGCGAGGACAGCCACTATGAACGCCACCACCGAGCCTATTATCAAGGTAAAGAGGTTGTTGCCTTGAGTAAGCAAAGAGCCACCCCCATGGCTAACCAACTTATAGACTTCCAAACATGTGGCGCCAAACATGGTTGGCACTGCCAAGAAGAAAGAGAACTCAGCCGCAGCCTTGCGAGTGAGTTTCTGCGACATACCACCCACGATGGTCGACATCGAGCGAGATACACCAGGAATCATGGCGATGCACTGGATGAAGCCAATGGTCAAAGCACGCTTATAGGTAAGCTTGGTATCCTCACTTCCCTTGTTGAATATTCTATCGCAAAAGAGCATGAACACACCACCGACGACAAGCATCCACCCCACCAACTGCACATTGCCGAGATTTGACTCGATGAAATCATTGAATGCAAGTCCAAGCACAACAGCAGGCAAGGTACCCACTATCAAACGTGCGTAGAAATCGAACATTGCCTTCCAATAACTTTTTTCCCCGGTCTTCACAGCTTCTGGATAGAAGAATCTCTTCCAATACAAGCAGATGACGGAAAGAATGGCGCCAAACTGTATGATAACAGTGAATGCATTCACAAATTGGTCGTGAACGTCAACTCCCAACAAGTTTTCCGCAATAATCATATGTCCAGTACTGGATACTGGCAAGAACTCTGTCAATCCCTCTACAATAGAGATGATGATAGTCTGTATAAAATCCATTGATATAAAGTATTATATTAAGAATCAATCGCGCGGCTTGCGGATAATTGCGTAAATGATAGACAGAAAGCCAAACAGGGTTACAGTTGGCGCCACTATGATACGGCGTGTGCTGAAAATATCGGCATCGAAGGTATGCTCGTTGGAACCAGAGCCACTCATCAAAAGAAAGCCGATGATGACGATAGCCATCCCCACAGCCAAGAGGATGAAGTTTACTTTGTCAAATGCTAAATTCTTCTTATCCATTTATATATTATATTTAATAATGTGAATGTTACATATTCTAAATCTTATACAAATCGCCAGCCTTCATCTTGAGAAATTTATTGACAGAGATACTGGCACAGATGGCTGTAATAATGATTCCAAAAAGGAAAACGGCACCACCCGTAATGGCAAGCTCCTGCCATCCCATCACCAAGAGCAGTTCTGGCTCATGAACATACCACGCATAAAGACTACCCCCAAGGAAAGCATCTGCAATAAATGCCGACAGCAGACCTATCAGCATTGCTCTATTAACAAAGGGACGCCGAATGAATCCCCAGGAAGCTCCAACAAGTTTCATCGTATGTATCGAGAAACGCCGGGCATAAATACCAAGCCTTACGGTATTGTTTATAAGCGAGAATGATATAAACGTCAGGAGAGCCGCCACTATGAGCAATCCAATGCTTATCTTGGCGAGCATTTGATTCACCTGCTCTATGAGGTCGTGTTGATAGGACACCTCTGTTACGCGCGGATAAGCTTTAAGTTCCTTGGCCACCCATTTCAGCGAATCGTTGTTGGCATAGTCGGCCTGCGCAGTCAGCTCTATAGAAGGCTGAAAAGGATTGACCCCCGCAAACTCGCTGGGATCTACTCCAAGGTCACGAGTTGCCTCTTTGAGAGCCTTCGCTTTCGAAATATAGTTGAGCGACTTAACATAAGGCTTAGCCTTCAGCTGTTTACACATCTGTACCACTTCGGAATTGGTCATGTCCTGTTCGAGCATTACGGACACTACAAGGTTCTCCTTCACATAGGACGAGAGGTTTCTTCCCATAAGTACGGAGAATATGACCATCCCGAGTAAAACGAGCACCATGGCGGTGCTTATACATAGAGTTACCACCTGCAGTCCTCGATGACTGCTGGGCTTATATTGTTTCTTTCTCATTTACCAAAAGGGTATAACATTCCAAATTTGGTGCAAAGTAACAAAAAAATGTGCGAACAAACGAAAGTTTAATAGACATTAACACAAAAGGAAGGACCAACCTACAGGTAAGTCCTCCCTTTCATATTCAGAAATATTTTTTTCAAAAGATTCTAACCAAGCACATGTTACATCTTGGTGATAACTCCCTCTTTCGAATTCTCAAGGAACTGGATGATATTGCGCACTTCCTCTCCGTCTGGCACCTGGTCCTTGATCTGGTTGATGGCATCGAAGAGGGATGTCTGACCGTGGAACACCAAACGATAGGCGTTAGCCACGTGCTTGCGCACCTTCTCGGTAATCTCGGCGGCCTCCATGATGATGGTGTTGGGACCAGCATACTTCACAGGCTTGCCACCAGCGATGATGTAAGGAGGCACGTCCTTGGAGAAAGTAGTACCAGCCTGAATCATAGCCAAGTCGCCGACACGCGTCTTGGCATTCTCTACCACAGAAGTAGAATAGATGACACCATTTCCAATCACACAGTTGCCCGCAATCTTGGTACCGTAACCGAACACGCAACCATTGCCAACCACTGTATCATGAGAGATATGGGCACCTTCCATCAAGAAATTCTTGTTGCCAAGAACGGTCTTTCCACCCTCGTAAGTACCACGGTTGACAACCACGTTCTCACGGATGGTATTGTTGTCGCCGATAATCACGAAGCTATTGGCACCCTTGAAATTGAAATCCTGTGGAAGCGCGCCAACCACCGCACCCTGGAACACCTTGTTGCCATTGCCCATGCGAGTACCATTCAAGATGCTCACGAATGGGTAGATGATGCAGTTGTCACCGATTTCCACATCGTCCTCGATATAGACGAAAGGATATATCTTGCAGTTGTCTCCAATCTTAGCCTTTGAAGAAATATCTGCCTTTGGACTTATTATACTAGCCATAATAATCTAACATTTAACAATTAACACTTAACATTATTTGGCTCCTCCCCCCAATGCATAGTAGAGGTTGACCACAGCCTGCATCTTGTAGAAATCGTCTGCTACCTTAGAGAGCTGAACATTGAGGAGTGAAGATTGGGCAGAAATTACCTCCAAGTAAGAGCCACCGGCCTCACCCATCAACTTACGAGTGTCCTCGACATTCTGTTCGAGCACCTTGATTTGCTTCTCCTCCACCTTGCTTTTTTCATCGGAAGAATTGTAGAGCACAAGAGCATTGCTTACCTCGCTACCGGCCTTCAACACAGAGTTCTGCCATGTATTATATGCCTGCTCGTACTGCGCCTTTGCAACTTTCAAGCCTGCCACAAGGCGTCCATTCTGGAATATTGGCTGCACCAACGATCCCACTGCTGAAAGCAACCACTTGCCAGGGTTGACGATGCCTGCACCACTGGAGTTGGTGAAAGCACCTGTGCCAGAGATAGTGATGGAAGGATAGAATTTACTACGGGCGGTCTCAACAGCATAGAAACACTGTGCCAAATTCATTTCGGCAGCGTGAACGTCAGCACGGTTGTTGAGCAACTGCACACTTACACCCGTCGAGAAGCTGGTTGGAAGACTCTGATTCTCCAACTTGCCACGGGCGATGGTATGTGCTTGATCGCCAATCAACAAGCTAAGCGAATTCTCGGTTTCACGAATCTGGCGCAAAAGGTCCGTCTTCTGTGTCAACACAGAATAATAATTAGACTCTGCAGCCTGAAGCGCTGTAGAGCGATACCCCATCTTGGTATCCTTCAACACTTTCATGGTCTCCCAAGTATCCTTGGTAAGAGATTCCATGTTATTAACCAATTCCACTTGCTTATCGAGCATCAACAGGGTGTAGTACATGTTAGCGATATTGGCAATGAGGTTGGTCTGCACGGACACCTGGTAATCCTTCATCTGAAGAAGAGCCATCTGTGCGCCACGCTTCTGAGAGAGCAAATTGCCAAAGAGGTCAACACTCCAACTTGCATTGATTGGCAAGCTGTAAGTCTTGGTGGCTGCATTGCCATCCCAAGAGGCGATAGTACCTTGTGGAGTGAAAGTGAAAGCTGGAATGAAAGCCAACTTGGCACACTTCAACTGATCTTCTGCCATCTTCACATTCAAGGCTGCATTGAGCAAGTTGACGTTGTTGGCCAAGCCCTTCTCTATCAAGTCCTGGAGCTGTGGGTCGGTGAACACACTGCGCCAAGGGATGTTGGCGAAAGTGGTGGTATCTTTCACTGCCAAGGTATCGGAGATAGAGGCAGAGTCACGGACGATACCACTCGTCTTCACGTCAGGACGCTCGTACTTACCGTATAGCGTCTTGCAGCTGCTCAAAGAGAGCGCTGCGAGACCTAATATGATGATATTTAAATTCTTTTTCATTTTTACGTTTGAAGTTTTTTACTTACTACTTCTCAAACCTATTTACTTCTGAGCCTCAGCCTTCTTGTGAGCAGCGTTGGCATATTGTTCAAGCTCTACGACAGCCTCCTCGTTCAACTCATCGTCGAACGTGAGTGGCTTCAACTTCTCCTGCAACCATTCGAACACGGTGAAGAGGGCTGGCACGACGAAGATCTGGGTCAAGGTACCAATCAACATACCACCTACTGCGGCAGCACCCAAGGTCTGGTTACCATACTTACCTACACCAGAAGCGAACATCAATGGCAACAAACCGATAATCATGGCCAAAGAGGTCATCAATATAGGACGGAGACGAGCACCGGCACCCAAGATAGCTGAATACTTGATAGCCATACCCGTACGACGACGTTCCAAGGCGAACTGTACAATCAAGATGGCGTTCTTAGCCAACAAACCAATCAACATAATCAACGAAATCTGCATGTAGATATCGTTGGAATGGCCGAACAGGTTGGTGAAGATGAACGCACCTGCCAAACCGAATGGGATAGACAATACCACAGACAATGGCAAGATGTAACTCTCGTACTGGGCACTCAAGATTAAGTAAACGAATACGATACAGAGTGCGAAGATCAAACCTGTGGAGTTGCTGGACTCAGCCTCTGAACGAGTCAAACCAGAGTACTCGTAACCATAGCCCTCAGGCAAGGTCTCCTTAGCCACCTCGGCGATGGCCTTCATTCCATCACCAGTAGAGTAACCGCTGTTAGGAGTTACGGAGACATCCATAGAGGTAAACAGGTTGAAACGTGTGATGTTGGATGGACCAAACATCTTCTTCAGTGTTACGAACTCACTTACTGGAGACATGGTACCATCGGCACAACGTACATAAATCTTGCTCAAATCGTCAGGACGCATACGATCCTCAGGACCAGCCTGAATCATGACACGATAGAGCTTACCGTAGGCATTGAAGTTGGATGCATAAAGACCACCAAGGTAACCCTGCATCACTGCAAGCACGTTAGATGGAGAGATACCTGCCTGCTTGGTCTTGGCAACATCCACATCCACCATGTACTGAGGATAGTTAGGGTTGTACTGAGTCTGTGCCGTCTGAATCTCAGGACGCTTGTTCAACTCAGCCAAGAACTTCTTCACGGTGTCATAGAACTTGTTCAAGTCACCACCAGTCTTATCCTGCATGGTCATGGTAATACCATTCTGCACGGAGAAACCGGAAATCATAGGCGGGGCGAAGGCAAGAACCTGTGCATCCTTGATGGCTGCGGTCTGCTTGTAAATCATGCCCAACACAGAGGTTGACTCCATTGGGTTGACGAACAACGCCTCGATGCCCCCACCAGTCAGAGCCATCTTGATGCGATGGAAGAATCCACCAGGACGTTCCTCAAATGGCTTCAACTTGATAATGACGGTACCCTGGTTGGAGCCTGCACCACCGATAAAGCTATACCCCATGATAGCGTTACGAGTCTCGACAGCTGGGTTGTCGGCAAGCATCTTATCCACCTGCTTCACGACTTCGGCAGTCCTCTCCTGGGAAGTACCAGGGGCTGTAGAGATACAGCAGAACAAAGTACCCGTATCCTCATCAGGTACCAAACCAGTCTTGGTAGTACCCATCAAGATAACCAACGCCACGATGCCAGCAACTACCACACCAGCAGCAACGATACCATGGTTAATGACCCACTTAACAGCACCTTTATACTTAGTGGTAATCTTATCAAACTGATAGTTGAATCCTGCGTGGAAACGATCGATGAAAGACATCTTCTTCTCATCATGTTCTTCGGCATGTGGCTTCAACAACATTGCACAAAGCGCAGGTGACAACGTCAATGCGTTGATAGCGGAGATGACGATAGATATAGCCATAGTAACACCGAACTCACGGTAGAAGTAACCAGATGTACCACCGATGAATGACACAGGAACGAACACGGCAGACATCACCAAGGTAATAGAGATGATGGCACCAGAGATTTCGTTCATCGCATCGATTGATGCGGTAAGGGCACTCTTGTAACCCTGGTCGAGCTTGGCGTGAACCGCCTCGACCACCACGATGGCATCATCGACCACAATGGCTATGGCCAACAAGAGGGCGGACAGCGTAAGCAAGTTGATGGAGAATCCGAAGATCCAGAGGAAAAGAAATGCACCAATCAACGCCACAGGCACAGCAATCATAGGAATCAACGTAGAACGGAAGTCCTGCAAGAAGATGTACACCACGATGAACACCAATACCAAGGTGATGATCAAAGTGAACACAACCTCCTCGATAGATGCAAACAAAAACTCGGTAACATCCTGCAAAATAACATTCTTCAACCCTGGAGGATAGCTCTTCTCCAACTCATCCAATGTCTTCTTTACATCCGTGGCAATCTGGGTAGCGTTGGAACCAGCAATCTGCTGAACCATACCCATCACGGCAGGCTGACCATTGTTGAGCAAGTTAACATTGTACTGCAAGCCACCCAACTCAATCTTGGCTACATCGCCGAGACGAAGAGTCTGACCTGAAGCGTCACTCTTAATCAAGATGTTATCATACTCGATAGGAGTCTTCAAACGACCTTTGTAACGCAAAGTATATTCATATTGCATATCGGTGCTTTCACCGAAGCTACCAGGGGCAGCCTCAATGTTCTGTTCAGCCAAGGCATTGGAGATGTCGGAAGGAACCAATCCGTACTCCTTCATCTTCTCAGGCTTCAACCAGATACGCATAGAGTAGTTACGTGTAGAAGGGCTCTGCACATCACCCACACCATTGATACGCTTCAACTGAGGAACAACGTTGATCAAGGCGTAGTTGGTAACAAACTGGTCGTCGTAACGACCGTCGTCTGTGGTCAGGGCAAACATGATGACATTGGAGCTCTGACGCTTGGTTACGGTGACACCCACCTTGGTAACCTCGGCAGGCAGCAAAGCCTGTGCCTGAGACACACGGTTCTGAACATTGACCGCAGCCATATCAGGGTCGGAACCCTGCTTGAAATAAACGGTAATCTGTGCGTAACCTGAGTTAGATGCAGAAGAAGTCATGTAGGTCATGTTCTCCACACCATTGATACTCTCCTCCAAAGGAGCGATGACTGAGTTCAACACAGTCTGGGCATCGGCACCTGTATAGGTGGTAGATACTGTGATGGTAGGCGGTGCGATATTAGGATACTGCTCGATAGGCAGTGATACCAAGCCGATGAGACCCAGCAAGACGAAGAAGATGGAGATCACCGTCGAAAGTACCGGGCGCTTTATAAAGTTTGTAAATGACATAATTTACTATTTTTCTTTATACCTTATTCTATATATAGCAATTACTTCTTGCCGCTCATGGTAGTAGCGAAATCGTGAGCATTGTCCTGAGCCTCGCCCAACTTAGCTGCCTCAGCAATCTTCTGGTTGTAACGCTGCAAGGTGATAGGCTTGATCTGCTGACCATCGGTCAACTTGGTGATACCCTTCACAACGATGCGGTCGCCTACGTGAAGACCATCGGTAACGATGTAGTTTTTGCCATCATCCTGTGGATTAACCTTGATTTCGGTATATTTCACCTTGTTGTCCTTGGTTACGACGTAAACGAAAACCTTGTCTTGAATCTGAGCACAAGCCTCTTGTGGGATAACGATGGCATTGTTGTCGTCGTTAGGGATGACAATCTGACCAGCGCCACCACTCTTCAACAACTTCTCTGGGTTGGCGAAGTGGGCAATGAGAGAAACGGCGCCAGTAGTAGCGTCGATGACACCACTCATCTTAACGACCTTACCCGGATGATTATAGATTGTACCGTCTGCAAGTTGCAACTTTACAGCAGGGAATGCAGCAATGGCTGCCTGCATGCTGCCGTTGCTCTTCGACATATTCAAAAGTTGGGTTTCAGAAATAGAGAAGAACACCTCCATCGTGCTGATGTTGGAAACTGTGGTCAAAGCCTGGCCAGAGGCACTAACCAAAGCACCCACCTTGAAAGGAAGACTACCGACAACACCTGCCGATGGACTAGTAACCGTACACCATGCCAACTGCTCACGAGCCGAAGCCAAAGCCGCCTCAGCCTGAGCTACCTGAGCCTTGGCTGTAGCAAAGCTGTTTGCTGCAGTAGAAAGCTCATACTGACCAATAATTTTGCTATCAAACAACTTTTTGTTGTTCTGATAAGTCAACTTAGCTGTATTAGCCTGAGCTTTGGCTGTATTGACAGCAGCGGCACATTGACGGACTGCTGCTTGATAAGTCTCACTATCGATAGAAAACAAAGGCTGGCCAGCAGATACAGTCTGCCCCTCGTGCACAAACACCTTTGTTATAAATCCAGAAACCTTTGGGCGTACCTCTACATCCTGAATACCTTTAATTGTAGCGGGATAAGTAGTCTGCAAAGCAGCGCTGGTAGTTCCTATAGTCACTACAGCAAACTCATCATCGCCGAAATCTGGCAGACCACCCTTCTTGCTTCCGCCACATGATGTCAATGTTGCGAGAGTTGCAAGAGCTGCAACAAACAAAACGTTTTTAATCTTCATACCTATTTTTTATTTAAATAAAATTATTATTATCTACCAATGTCGTCAGCATGCCTTTACGGTATGTTTCATTGCTCCCATACGAACAATTTGACTATCCTAAGTCGAAAACTCAAAATATAAACAGAGTTTTAAAACAGTGCAAAATTACAAATATTATGGCAATATTGTACATGCGCCGAGTGCATTTTAACATTAATTATTTAGTATTTGAAAGGTTTGCCCATAAAAGAAACTTTTTTATACGACTCAAAAATCTTTTATTATAGGCTGACTCTTTCTAAAAACGCCATCGTAAGTATTCCTCGTCGAAGCAAGATCACACCATCAATCCATGGTCCTTGGCTTTCTGCATGAGCAGCTGCATGAGAGGCTCGCGCTCATTGGGCACTTTTCCGTCAAGTACAGCATCCTTGAGCGTTTGTTTCAGTGCTCCCACCTCAGGACAAGAGCCTAAATGGAAGATTTCCATAATCTCCCGACCATCAATACAAGGCTGGAACAGTCGCTTATAGTCGCGCACCTTCAAGTCGGCTATTTTTTCACGCACCAATCGAAAATTATCAAGAAAGTGTTGCTTGCGCACTTGGTTTTTGCTGGTAATATCAGCTTCGCAAAGTGTCATTAAGTCGTCAATATCATCACCAGCATCGTTCAGAAGCCGGCGTACAGCGCTATCCGTCACCTCCTCGTCGGAAATGGCAATAGGCCGCATGTGCAATTCCACAAGTTTCTGCACATACTTCATCTTTGCATCCATAGGCAACTTCATGCGACGAAACATCGAAGGAATCATTCTGGCTCCCACGACATTATGGTTACGGAAGGTCCAGCCCGCCTGATTGTCCCACCGCTTGCTTCGTGGTTTGCCTATGTCGTGAAGCAAGGCTGCCCACCGAAGCCAAAGATTGGAGGTTTGTCGACAAACGTTTTCGAGTACCTCCATCGTATGGTCGTAGTTGTTCTTATGAGAACGTCCACAGCGGGTCTCCACCTTGTCGAGTTCACAAAGCTCGGGCAGAATAAGTTGCAGCAACCCCGTATCTTTCAGATAATAGAATCCACAACTGGGATGAGGCGAAAGCATAATCTTGTTCATCTCGTCAGCTATGCGTTCACCGCTGATAATCTCCAGCCTTTCAGCATTGTGCGAGAGTGCCTCATAGGTAACGTCCTCTATCTGGAAATTGAGTTGTGTAGCGAAGCGCACACAGCGCATCATGCGCAAAGGGTCATCGCTGAAAGTTATGTCCGGGTCAAGCGGAGTTGCCACGATTCCGTCTTCAAGGTCGTAAACACCATCAAAGGGATCCACTAACTCGCCAAAACGTCCGCTGTTAAGGCATACAGCCAGGGCGTTGATGGTAAAGTCGCGCCGGTTTTGATCGTCCTCAAGCGTTCCGTCCTCCACAATGGGCTTGCGCGAGTCATGATTGTAACTCTCCTTCCGGGCACCAACAAACTCTACCTCTATATCATGGTACTTCACCTGCGCAGTGCCAAAGTTGCGGAAAACAGACAAACAAGCCTTCTTGCCCAATTTCTGCTTAAAGGCAGACGCTACCTGTATACCACTTCCCACCACCACGACATCAATATCGTTGGAGGGACGTTCCAAGAAAAGGTCTCTCACATATCCGCCTACCACATAGCACTCAAGACCCAAACTGTCTGCAGCCTGCGATATAAGATGAAAAATGTCTTTATCAAGTAATTTTGCCAGTTCGGCATTGGATAAATTTCTCATTTCACTATCATTTCGGGGTGCAAAGTTACAGCAAATTGAAGACAAAACAAAATAAAAAAGGTTTTTTTTGTCCTTATTGCCGAGATGCAGTGCAACTTGCCTAAAGTTACCACAAATTGAAAGCAACCCATAGGCAATTCACCATTTATTTTTACATAATATTTGGCTATTTCATGAGAAATGCTTAAATTTGCAGCGATTTCGAAAATATTATGGCAGAATCAGCAAAAACAGAGCAGCAGTTTAAGGATGTATTGACAGAGTGCAGAACACTCTTCCAGAAGAAGCTGCACGATTATGGTGCATCATGGCGCATCCTGCGCCCTTCTTCGCTCACCGACCAGCTTTACATCAAGGCGAAACGTATCCGCTCACTTGAGATTAAGAAAGAGGCTCTTGTGAGCGAAGGAATCCGTCCCGAATTCATTGCCCTCATCAATTATGGCATCGTGGGCATCATACAGCTTGAGAAAGGTTTTGTGGACAAGGTAGACATATCGGCCGAAGAAGCATTGAAACTCTACGACAAATATGCTCTTGACGCTCTACAACTCATGACGAGAAAAAACCACGACTATGATGAGGCATGGCGGTCGATGAGAGTCAGTAGCTATACCGATTTCATCCTAACCAAGATACAAAGAATAAAGGAAATAGAAGATATCCAAGGCGAGACACTTGTTTCGGAAGGCATAGATGCCAACTATATGGACATCATCAACTATGCCGTTTTCGGAGCCATCAAGATGAGTGAAGAGTGAGGAACAGCAAAGAATGAAGAACAAAGCAACACAAATCACCAGAAATACAGCAGTCAACATAGGGCGATTGCTCATGGCGGCAACCTTCATCTTCTCTGGATACGTGAAGGCCATCGACCCATTGGGCACACAGTATAAACTCGTCGACTACCTGCAAGCCTTGGGGCTCGGCAACCTTCTGCCCGAATGGACATTACTCGTTGGAGCCATTCTCTTGGCAACTTTGGAATTTTCGTTAGGAATCTTCCTGCTGTTTGCCATTAGAAGGCATCTCATATCCAAAATCGCACTCGTACTGATGAGCATGATGACCCTGCTCACCCTGTGGATTGTCATCGCCAACCCTGTGAAAGACTGCGGATGCTTTGGTGACGCTGTCGTATTGAGCAACTCGCAGACCTTCATCAAAAATATCATCCTGCTCGGCATAGCACTCTTGCTGTGGAAATGGCCAACAAGCATGGTGAGGTTCGTATCGAAGAAAACCCAGTGGATAGTCATCAACTATACGGTCATCTTCGCCTTGGCACTCAGTGCATGGAGTCTATGGAACTTGCCACTGTTCGACTTCCGACCTTATCATATAGGAGCCAACATAGCACAGGGCATGAAAACTCCGCCTGGTGCGCCACAACCGCAGTTCGAGACGACATTTATACTCGAAAAGAACGGTCAGCGAAAAGAATTCACGCTCGACGACTACCCTGACTCCACCTGGACCTTCGTAGACTCGAAGACTGTACAGACTGCCGAGGGATATGTGCCGCCCATACATGACTTCAGTATACAAGACCCTCACACCGGTGAAGACATCACCCAACAGGTTCTGAACGACACAAGCTACACCTTCCTGCTCATATCGCCTGCCCTTGCTTATGCCGACGACTCCAACTTCGGAAGAATAGACCAAATATATGAGTTTTCGCAAGATTATGGCTATAGATTCATCTGTCTCACGGCAAGTACAGACAAGGACATTTCCAAATGGCAGGACATCACAGGAGCGGAATATCCCTTCTACACCACCGATGCCACCACGTTGAAGACGATGATAAGAAGCAACCCCGGGCTGATACTCCTGCACAACGGAACCATCATACAGAAATGGAGCCATAACAAATTGCCACAACCCGAGGAACTCAACCAACCCTTGGATCAAAGTCCATTGGGCAAGATGCCATCCGACAGCATACCACGCAAAATCCTATTCATGCTCATGTGGTTTGTGCTGCCTCTTACCATACTCGCCATAGCAGACAGGCTATGGGCTTGGTCGACATGGTTAAAAGAAAAAAAAGAGAATGCTAACAAGATAATATCAACTTTTAACAAAAAAAAGGAAAGAAAATGAGAAAAAAAATTGTAGCAGGCAACTGGAAAATGAACATGAACCTGCAAGACGGTGTTGCTCTCGCTAAGGAAATCAACGAAGCTTTGGTAGCTGACAAGCCAAACTGTGGCGTTATTATCTGCACTCCTTTCATCCACTTGGCTTCCGTAGCTCAGGTCTTGGATTCTGAGGTTGTAGGTCTTGGTGCAGAGAACTGCGCAGACAAGGCTAAAGGCGCTTACACAGGTGAGGTTTCTGCCGAGATGGTTAAGAGCACAGGTGCTCAGTATGTAATCCTCGGCCACTCAGAGCGTCGCCAATACTATGGTGAGACAGCCGAGATTTTGAAGGAAAAGGTAGAGTTGGCTTTGGCTAACGGCTTGAAGGTTATCTTCTGCTGCGGTGAGACGCTCGAGGAACGTGAGGCAAACAAGCAGAACGAGGTCGTAAAGTCAGAATTGGAAGGTTCTGTATTCCATTTGAGCGCAGACGCTTGGAAGAACATCATCCTCGCTTACGAGCCAATCTGGGCCATCGGCACAGGCAAGACCGCTACCTCTGACCAGGCCGAGGAGATGCTGGCATACATCCGCTCTATCGTAGCAGAGAAGTATGGCAACGAGGCTGCCGAGGACACAACTATCCTCTATGGTGGTAGCTGCAAGGCAAGCAACGCTCCTGAGCTCTTCGCCAAACCAAACATCGACGGTGGCTTGATCGGTGGCGCTTCTTTGAAGGCTGCTGACTTCAAGGGCATCATCGACGCTTGGAAGAAGTAAATTTAGGAAAGTTATAGAATCGTCACATATTGTCAGCATGGGCAATTGCTACCTCGCATCACATACGAGGCAGCAAAAAGCTCATGGCTGATATGTTCTTTTTCATCAAAACAACAAAAACAAACATGAAGCAATTCGTCATCATACTCATCGCAGCACTCTGCTCAGCCTCTATGGTTCATGCGCAGAAGTATCTCGACCACTTGCAACAGCGAATTCCTGGACAAGGAACTGTCATAGTGAAACAGAGCAAGGAAATCGACGAATTGGTCAATGGCAAGGCCGCAAAACCTCAAGCAGATAAGCCAAAGACAGAAACGTCGCAAAAAGCCACCCCCCGACACCACGAAAAGGGACAAACCAAGAAGATCGTTCCCGACTCGGTAAAGAAACAAACAACCGAAACCACAAAGAAAGCCGAACACAACAACACAGAGGGCAACCATAACGAAGAAACAGATACACCGACTGTCGACATGCACAAGAAAGTAATGCGTGGAAGCTACAAGGTTACAGGATATAGAGTTCAGGCTTACGCCGGAGGCAACTCACGAAACGACAGACTGAAGGCAGAACGCATAGGAAACGCTATCAAGATGCGCTATCCTGACCAGCCTGTATACGTGCATTTCTACTCACCAAGATGGATTTGCCGCGTGGGAAATTTCCGCTCTTTAGGAGAAGCACGTAAGATGCTTTCCAAAATAAGAGCCATGGGCTACAGACAAGCATGCCTGGTGAAGGGAAAAATCACAGTACAATATTAGCACACAACAAACAAATCATGAATCCAGAAACAGAATATCGAGAAGGGCTCAGCGAACTGACCGCACACTACAAGGAAATACTCAAGCTATTAGGCGAAGACCCCGAGCGTGAGGGGCTCGTCAAGACTCCAATGCGAGTGGCCAAGGCCATGCAAGTGCTTACCCGTGGATATACCCAAGACCCTCACAAGGTTCTGACAGACGCACTCTTCGCTGAGAAATACGACCAAATGGTAATTGTCAAGGACATCGACTTCTTCTCGATGTGCGAGCACCACATGTTGCCCTTCTATGGCAAGGCACACGTGGCATATATCCCCAATGGGCACATCACTGGACTTAGCAAGATAGCCCGCGTGGTGGATATCTACAGCCACCGCCTGCAGGTGCAGGAGCGTCTGACCCAACAAATCAAAGACTGCATACAGGAGACACTCAAGCCACAGGGCGTGATGGTGGTCATAGAAGCCAAGCACATGTGCATGCAGATGAGAGGCGTGGAGAAGCAGAACAGCATCACAACAACAAGCGACTATAGTGGTGTTTTCAACTCACTCAACACGCGACAGGAATTCATGAACCTCTTGAGGGGCGAAAGCAAGAGAATCTAACTTTAAAGTTATAAATGTAAAATGGGGCATACGCCGCACCAACCAACAACTTGACATTTAACAATCAGCATATTTAACTGTAGTATAAGAATGAAATTTATTTCGTGGAACGTAAATGGCCTACGCGCCTGTGTGGGAAAGGAATTCGAACAACAATTTAAACAACTTGATGCCGACTATTTCTGCCTCCAGGAAACCAAGATGCAGCAAGGTCAGCTCGACTTGAACTTTGAAGGCTACGAAAGTTACTGGAACTATGCCGAGAAGAAAGGCTATTCTGGAACAGCTATCTACACCAAGCACAAGCCATTGGGAGTGAGTTACGGCATGGGCGTTGAAGAGCACGACCACGAAGGACGTATCATCACCTTGGAGTACGATGGCTTCTATCTCGTCACCGTCTACACCCCTAACTCGCAGAACGAGTTGAGACGACTCGACTACCGAATGACCTGGGAGGAAGACTTCCGCAAGTTTCTTAAAGGCCTCGATGCCAAGAAACCTGTCATCATATGCGGAGACATGAACGTGGCACACCAAGAAATAGACATCAAGAACCCCAAGGCCAACCGCCGCAATGCAGGCTTCACCGATGAAGAACGCGAAAAAATGACCCAATTGCTAAAGGCTGGCTTTATAGATACATTCCGCTACAAGCACCCTCAAGACATCACTTATTCGTGGTGGTCATACCGTTTCCATGCACGCGAGAAGAATGCAGGCTGGCGAATAGACTACTTCCTCGTCTCCGAACGACTGAAAGAAAATATCAGAGAGGCAACTATACTCACCGACTTCATGGGTAGTGATCATTGCCCTATCGAGCTCGATCTGGCACTATAGGCATTCATGCTAAGCAGAAAGGTCACTAAGAATCAACAAAAAATATGGAAGTATGTGGCAAGACTGAAAAAAATCGCTAAATATTTGTTCATTTCAAAATAATATTATACCTTTGCACCACGAATTCACATAATAGCATAGGCTATCGGGATTTGGCGCAGTTGGTAGCGCACACGTCTGGGGGGCGCGAGGTCGCTGGTTCGAGTCCAGTAATCCCGACTATTTTCAAATCAACTATCTGTAAGTCAAAATATTACCCCTTGTCGGGGGTGTTTTCCTCGGTAAAATTCGGGATAGGTTGAGATACATGTTTTGTGTATAATAACGCAAAAAACTCTCAAATATTGGCAATTAGATAGAAGAAAATCAGGCAAAGAGTCGGATTCATTTGTTTAATACGCCATATCTGCAAGAAATTAAAGATATGGTAAAAAAAAATTATCCCCTAAATTCAAACGAGGCTGTCTTGAACAGCGTCATCGGATGGAAACCTCCTGTTTTCCATCAAAAATCAGAGTGCTACGTATCCTTCATGGCCTTCGACCCTGCCATCGGACGACTGAGAAGAAAGAGAATCATGCTTGAGAGAATCAAGGGCAAGCGAAATCAGCGTGTCTATGCAGAGGCTCTCATGAAACGTCTCACAGATAAGCTCATGGATGGATGGAACCCTTGGATAGAAGCCAGCCAACCCCTTGAATACACCAAGTGGGACGAAGTGCTACTCAAATATCGAGAGTACCTAACCAAACTCTACAACGAGCACAACCTGCGTGAAGAGAGTCTGCACGACTACACAAGCAAAGTGAATGTCATCGAGAGATGGATGAAAGAGAAGCACATCAACATCACCTACAGCTACCAGTGGGACAGACGAAACGTGAGCAAGTTTCTCGACTATGTATTCGTAGATAGAAATAACACGGTCGTCACCCGAAACAATTATCTCACATGGCTGAAGACTTTCTCCAAATATCTCTTGGAACGTGGTTTTGTCAGCCAGAACCCCACGGATGGCTTGGGACGCATCAAGAACAGGCAGAAGAAGGATCGCGATGTGATACCAGACGATGTGATGGAACAGATACGTGAATATCTCATGGAAAAGAACAAATATTTTCTCCTTGCATGCGAAATCTTGCATTATCTGTTTGTGCGTCCACGTGAACTGTCCTTTCTGAAGATTGGGGATTTTCGCCTCAAATCAAAGACGCTCACTCTGCATGGCGAACACACCAAGAACAGGAACGATGCCACCATCACTCTCCCAGCCCATGTCATCAAACTCATGCTTGACTTGAATATATTCTCCTATCCAAGTCAATATTATCTGTTCTCGGACAACTTTCACCCTGGTGAGACTCGCAAGAGTGAAAAGAATTTCAGAGACTACTGGCATCGCTACGTGAGAAAGGAACTCGGTTTCTCCATGCGTTATAAATTCTATAGTCTGAAGGACACGGGCATCACAAACATGCTACGAGCCAACACCGATGTCTTGTCGGTCAGAGACCAGGCCAGACACTCCTCCATCCTCATCACGGACATCTACACTCCCAAGGACATCAAGGAGGCCAACGAGCTTATCTTGAACTACAAGGGAATCTTATAAGAATATGGGGGGCGGCAGAATGCAACTGTCGCCCCATATATATAATAATGTGTCAGGACATCATATAGAAACTGCCTGTCATGATTGGCTCGATGCCATCATCCTTTATCTCCACCTCTATCTTGGAACAAACAAACCGCTTGCCATGAAAGATGAAAATCTTGGATGGATCGGGTATCGTGTCGGAGCGAAACTTGATCTCCATGCAGTCCTTGTCATCTATCACCGACTTGTGATGAAAAGCATTCAGCCCATAGGTTGTCCTCTGGACCAAGCTAAGGCTCCATCCCTTGGTCTCGCCAAAGACCCTCTTCAGATGTACATCGTCTGTTATCGGTATGGGCCAAGCCATGTGGTGCTCGCCCATGGCACTGTCACAGATGCAACTCCCTGGCAGCAAGGTAGGCAAATCAGATGGAAGTGGATATGTAGGGTCATGCAACTTCTCTCCCAAGAAATAAATCGGGAGGCATTCATTTTCGTCCTCCTCATCATCCATGTTTGAATCGTCATCAAGGGCATCCTCCACCGTCACGTAGCTATAGCCATCTTCGTCAGCGACCAAGTCCTTGCTCTCAGCCTCCTTCTCATTGGTAACGGACAGCATGTATCTAGGTCGTATGTCTCTCTTGCCCTGAAATATCGCCGCCCAAGTGGTGAAGACTGTCACGTCCTGGTCAACAATCGTGACCGCAGCTGGGGCTATGTTGAGCGTGAGACTGTCATCGCTCTCGGTATTGCGAACAAGTGGTGAAAACTCACCACACTCCAACCAGCTGCCCTTGCCATCATCTTCTCCGTCTGCCTTCCAAACATAGTATGCCTGCAGGCTACCATCTGCATATAACCGTCTGATGATGGTCGTGCGCTTGCGCTTGATGTCCCACTTACTTATGGTCAAGTCAAGGTCAGGTGTCATGCCATTGTGGTCATAGACCTCAAAGTATGACAGAATCTTTTGAGGTATCACCTCATAATCTGTCCGTGCCTCAGAGCCTCCCAGGTTAAACTCGACATTTGACGTGTCGATGGTATTGAGAGAGCCATCCTCGTCGTAATCGACACTGAACTCATCCAAAGCCTCCAGCTCAATGGCATCTGCACTTAGCAGCTCAGAGCTATTGATGATTTTGACCGTGCGCTCCGCCTCGTTGAAATACATCTTGGCATTGAAGAGCTTGCGGAACTCCTCCAAGAAGGTGTATGCCGTCCAATGCGGCAGCGCATGGCGGAACTCATCCGACTTGTAGGCGGAGGCTACATAAAGTTGGTTCCATGGCTTTACATTGAAATCATCACGCTCGACCTTATAACCTGTAAGATATAGAATCTGGTGCAAAACATAAATGAGGTTGGGCTGCACTGCCAGATTATGGATGTATCTCAAGCCTTTCTTACCGATGAGGAGATTGGCGGTCATGTCGTTGGTCTCGTCCTTGATGGGAGTATATGCATACATGCCCGGCATACCTATCAAAGGTCCAAAGCTGAGCGACATATAAAAATCATAGGTATGGATTTGCGACAAGATACCCATGATCTCAGCAGCATCCACCTTTTGAAGTCCATCTGCCATTAGCCCCAAGCCATGCTGCGCCTTGCCCAAGTCCATCTCGTCTATATACTGCTTGTCAAACCGCGCATTGTATTTGATGCGAGACTTGCCACCCAAGAGTTGAAGCTTCACCTCGTTTTGGTTGACAGACAGGACAGTGCCGACACCACTCATGATGAGCAAGCCATTGCAATATAGCTTGCAGTCATCGTATTTGGCGAGTTTCTTCTTGACCTCGAAACGAGAGACATTCTTGAAAATTTCCCGATTGGCCAAGATGCTCATCGGGAAGGTGATGTCATAGGTATATTCACCATCATCGGTGACATACTGGTTAGCGTATGTCACCTTGATGGAGGATGTGGATATGGGATAGGCCTTGTGACCATTGATGATGCACTGTATCATAAAGCTACTTGTTGTCTAATATGCGTTGATAATCTTGAAGTCTCTTGTGCAAGCCGTTGCGCCCAGAGATAGGCAGCTCTATTTCCAAGCCATCGTCAAGCGTCTGGTTGAGTCGGCTGACGGCTGTGTTGACCCCATCGAGGGATGCCATCACCCCAGAATTGTCATTGCTCACGTTGACAATCGGGGCGACCACGGAGCTGCTCGCACCCTGCCCCAACGCCCGTGTGATGTCATCTGCGGTCAGCGAGCCCACGGTGTTGGAACGCTGTGCACGGTCTATGAGGTCGAAGGCAGGACGGATGGCTGAGTTGTTGACGGCATTGTGATTGGCGACGAACTCGCCCTCATGTACTACGCCAGCCTCCCGTCGATAGCGACTTCCACCCGTGTAACCACCCGAATAGTATCCAGTAGCCTCTGCCTGGTGCTGCTTCTTGATGGTGGCAATCTGGAGCATGCCTGCGGCCGTGGCCAAGCCTGCGGCTATAGGTGCCATGATCCAACCTGTCACAGGAATCTTCGCCGCGGATGAATAGGCGTTGATGGCAGCCATGGCTGTTGAAGCTATAGCCTGCGCAATCTCTATCTTCATCGCCTTTTTGTTAGCCTTGGACTTCGCCTCCGCCAACTCCTTGTCACGTTTCTCCTCCAGCTTCTTCTTTTTCTTGGAGTTATTGCCCGCTGCAGCAATCTGCTTCTCGTAGTTTTTGGAAATCTTGGCCTGCTCCAAGTCAGAGCAAGCTTGCGCATAAGAGGATGCTGCGGAAAGGATGTTGTTGATGCCATTGTAGGCGACTTGCGTCTGCTGCACCATATTGTCGAGAAAATCTGCCGTGACCTGCGCCTTGGCTTGCATGTAGGCCGCGTGGTTTTGCTCATCAGAGCCATATAGCTCCTTTAGCTTCTCCATGGTGTTTTGGTAGTTCTTGACTTGTGAGACGAAGTAGCCACCAAAACTGCCATTGGAGGATTGTGTGTCGCCAGCTGCAGCCTTGGCGCCATTGACCATCTCGGAGGTCTTGGAGTCTATCTTGACTTGCAGCGAGCCAGCGCCGTGGTCTTCCGCCTCCGCCTGATTTCGCTTGGCGGCGAACTGTCGTGTCATCTCCAAGCTCATCTGCTCATATTCCTCTTCGGTTATGAGTTTCTTTTCCCAGAGAGCCTTCAAGCCATTCATGTACATCTGCTCCTGCTCGGCAAGGTCTTGCTTGCCAAACTCCTGACGTAAGGTCTTGAGCATATCCATGTAGGTCTCCTGCTGCTGAAGCTGGTGGTCGAGCGCTGCCTGTTCCATCTCTGCCTTCAAGTCGAGCCACTCCTCGCTACCCTGGTTATAAAGGGCGAGACGCTTCTGCATGGCATCGGCCTCATTCTGATAGAGGGCTTCATCAAGAGCCACGTCGTTTTGGTATATCTTGGAGTTTTTGTCGCTGTATTGTGCCTTGATATTGGCCTCGTTAAGAAGTCGCTCACGCTCTATGTCCTTCTCACGCATCTTGATGATGGCTTCATCATGCTGCTTGCTTGCGTTGACCTTATCATCAAGCAATTGCTTGTATTCATTGCTATCCTCGCCATAAAGAGCCTTAAGTTTCTCAACGCCTTGTAACGTGATTTTCTCACGGTCATCAATAAACTGCCGATAACTCTTCGTGCCATCCGCATAAGCCTTGGCATTGTCTGCCATCAAACTATTAGTCTCAGCCTTGATGGCATCGGCCGCATGCTTCTGCGCCTTGCGAGCTGCAGCCTCACGCTTGCGCGCCTCTGCAGCAGCCTTCTTCTCCGCTTTCTCACGAGCCTTGCGCTCCTTCTCGGTCTCTTGGTGAGCATTGTTGGTGTTATTATTATTGTCCAAATTCTGTCGCACCTGCTTGACCTCTTGGCTCTGCATGTCCTTGCCATAGACCTCGGTGATGGCATGAATCATCTGGTCTCGCTCGTGGATTTTGTCGTTCAAGTCCCGCAATTCACGGCGGAACTTGTCAGTCGAATCTTGCGTAGTATTGCCAACAGAACCCCAAGAAGTGGTGTAAGTATAGCCAGAACCAGCATTCTTGGCATTGTCATAGTTTTGCTGAACCTGTTTCTGCTTAATGGTCAAGCCAGCCTTTTCCTCTGCCAACTGCTGGATTTTTTTCTTGGCACCCTGCACCTCATAGAGATGCACGAGCGACTTGATATAGTCATCGAGAGCCTTCTTGTTTTCCTGATACTTACCAGTCGTCTTGTCAATGTTGGCATTGTAATTTGGAACTATTCTATTTAACTCTGCGATGGCCGTATAGCGGTCTTTGAGCGAGTTGGTCTCGTCCATCGCAACCTTGCGGAGATTTTCGAGTTTCAATTGCTCCTCGACAATCTCTTTCTGTGCATCCTTGCGAATGTCGTTGAGAGCCTCCTGTGCCTTGGTCGCCGCATCCGTCTTGCATGTCAAGTCCATGACCATTGCCACCAAGGTTGTCACGGCTGCAGCGACCGCCAAGTATGGGTGAGCCACGAGCAAAGCCCAGAGCTTCTTGGTGCCAGCCACTACCACGTTGTTCCACACGGCTATGGCCTTGAGTTTGACGATATGGGCTGTCTCTGCCACTGCCAATGCGACGATGGTGGCAGTGAGGGCTATCATGGTGGTGCGATACTTGATGACGAAATCAATGATGGAGGACAATATGCGCACCGTGATGCTTGCCGTGGAAATGCAAAGACGAGCTGCAGGATAGAGTTTCTCGCCCAACTCGATGGATAGGTCGAGGAAACATTTCTTTGCCTTGTCGAGTGAGGCTTGCACACTCTCATTCTGGGTGTTGAACTCGTTGATGACAGACGTGCCATCGGCGTATGACTGGGTGGCGAGGTCTTGCGCCGTCTTGATGTCATCCAGCTTATCAGCGAGGACGGTAAGAACGCCCGTAGCACGAGAGCCGTCCATCTTCATCTCCTCGAACATTGGCGCAAGGTCGGCGAAACCGCCCTTGGCTCTCATGGCTGCCAGGAACTGAAGGAGCGCCTTGTTGGCATCCTCCTTCAAGACCTTGGAAAACTCCTTGACGTTGAGCCCCGCTATCTTGGCAAACCTGGCGGAATCCTGAAACATCTTGGCCAATAGGTTTTGGACAGCCGTGGCTGCGGTCTCGTCCTGCTGCATGTTTTGGTCGAGGACGGAGGCGAGCCCCATGATCTGCGCCTGTGTGAACCCAGCCTGCTTGCCCACACCAGCCACACGGGCGGTGAAGTCAACGAGGTAGCCAGCCGATGCGGAAGAGTTCTGCGCCAGCTCATTGACGGCGGAGCCAGTCGCCAGCATGGCTCCTCGCAAACCCTTGGTCTTGTCCTCTCCAAACATCTGGGCGAGTTTGCCTATCTGCGAGACCGCCTTGTCACCCAAGTCGTCGCCCAGGGCTACATTGATTTTATCGGCTCCATCGACGAACTCCTCGACCGCAGCTGTCGAGGTGATGCCCAATCGGCCAGCATCCTCTGCCAGCTGGTTGAGCTTCTGGCGAGGGGTGCGCGTGTCCATCCGCTTGAAATCCTCGTTCATGCGTTCCACCTCCTCTGCAGCCTGACCTGTATATTTGCGGACATTGGTCATCTCATCATCCATCTTGGCATATTCCTCGACACACTTCTTGACGGTCAGCGTGACACCCGAAACGGCTGCGATGGCTCCCAAGGCGATACCCTGCATACGATTGAACCAGTCGGCGGATCGACTAATCCAAGACTGCTGTGCCCTGCCCTCGGCACGCACCGCCTCCAACTCAACCTTGAGTTGCTTGGCTTGCCGCTGCATCTGCTTGAATGCCTCCGTGCCACGATCCATGCCCCTCATCTCTTGGTTGAGAATCTTGATGGAGTACTCCAAATCACGTATGGAGGATATCTTCAGATGGCTCATCGTGGCATTGACCAGCTGCATCTGCCGCTTGGTCTCCCTGATGTCCCCATTGGTCTTGTCTATCTCCTTGTCGTATTGCGACATAAGCGTGACCACTTTTTGCTCGCTCAGACGTATACGCTCCAACTCTGCCTCCACAAGTTTCAACTGTGCGGCACGGCTGGCATACATCGTGGACGTAGGGTCATAGTCGGCCATCTGCGAACGCAACTTGCCTGCCGTGAAATTGAGGTCGTTGAGTGAGGCGTGCTTCAAGTTGGAGAGTGTCGCCGTCATGCGCTGCGCCTCCTCGTCGGCTTGTCGGGTCGCCCCCTTGATGGCAAGCACCTGCTCCTTGACCTTGGCAAGCTGCGTGTCGAGCTTGGCATAATCAGAAGGGTCTGACACCGCTTTCATCTGCCCCTTCAGATGGCGTGCAGCCTTCTCGAGCTGTCCAAGACTGGCGGAAGAAAGGTTATCGAGCGTCTCCTTGACGCTCATGGTGGAATTTTTGAATTGCTTCATCTCTCGCTCGGCAGCCTTCAGGTCCTTGGCGAGGGACGCGCCCAAACGAGAATCGCCCGTCGAGAAAGCATCCTGCTTAGCCTTCTTGAGACGAGCGACCTTGTCTTCCAACTCCTTGAGACGATTTTTCGCCTCCTCAGAGTTGAGTTTGACTACGGTGGTATATACCTCTTGTCTTGCCATTATTGGGTGACTTGTATATAGCTATTATATAATAATGTGGAATGTGGGTTGAAGTTGACGACCTTGACGGTATAGCCTTTGGTGCCCCACCTCCACCAAAGGAATCTGTGTTTGTATTGCTTAGCAACTATGGTCTGAAGGCTGTCCCTGGCCTTGTAGGTCAGGATGGAATCAGCCGTGTCGAGCCTTAGCGAGAGCCATGCGTCATCGTATGCGAAAACAGAATTTCGTCTGGTGGCCTTCACCGTGTCAGCGGTGCTTATCGCCACACGCTGGTCGGCGACCACCTGGCGAACTTTCAACTGCAAGTCTTCGAGCAATCGCCTGTCAGCAGCCACCAACTTGTATTCTCCCCTGTCCATGACCATCACCTGCTGCGTGATGAGCTTGACGGAATCACGGATGGTGTCACGCTGCATGGGTGCATACTGCAACTGCAGCTCGTGAAGCTGCCGTCGCAGCGTCTCATTGTCTCTCTCCTGCCTATGGTCGAAAAAGAGGAAGCTGCCGATTATCATCAGCAGCACCATCAAGAGCGAGATGCCCTTGGAGAGTTTGTCCTTAGACCCCTGTTTCATGTCAATCAGCTATTTGATGTCAGCGTATTCAGGGATGGCATCGAAGCATGGGCACTCCTTGATGCGTTCCCAAGGATCCACCTTGCCGTTGTGATTGGTATCTGGCGAGATGTCACGATGCCCCAAGATCTTGGCATCAGGATAACGCTGTTTCAACTCAGCGAGGAGCTTGCGGAGCGAAGCCTTCTGCTCTGGCGTGCGGTTGTCGATAGGCTTGCCTGTGCGAGAGATGCCCCCCATGTAAGCCACATTGACTGACTCGTGGTTGTGTCCCTTGACACCATTGGAAGGCAAGTCCTCAGTCATAAGCTGGGTAATCTTGCCATTTGCCTCCACGACATGGTGATAACCAGGATAGTGCCAGCCCTTGTTGGAGAATTCCTTGAGCAAGGCATCGACAGACCAAGTCTGGCGGCTTGCAGTGCAATGAACGAAAATGTACTTAATCTTCCTTTTCATTTTTGCTATGATTAAAAAGTTTGTTCCTTATATTTTCAAACTTGGCATCGATGGCAATGCCAACTCCAAAGATAGATGCCACATACATGATGGACTGACCAAAATACCAGAGCACGTTGTCAGTCACATCCTTGGACAGGAAGTAGCTGATATAGACCAGTGCAATGGCGAAAGCCAAGACGGCCATGGCAGAGCCGTATTGAACCCATTCCTTAGTATTTCTCTGCATATTATCTTTTTTGATGCAAAGATAACAGGACACGCATGGATATAAAAATACGGCTTAACCAGCCGAAACCGATTAAGCCGTCAAGATATGGTTATAAATGATGGCAAAAGCTATTGATATAGACTCCAGTCAATGGCATCCTTCCTCGCCCACCCCTCGTTGATGGTGTCGTTAATGTGCCTCTGAACCGATAGATAAAAAGCCTTGAAGTCTTGCAATGTGGAGAATTCCTTGTAAACAGGTGTGTCCTCAGTGCCAAGCTTCACCTTGTATGGCAAGCTCTCGCCCTGCGTCTGCACAGCGAGGTCGTATGCAGCCTTGTAGTTGGCCTGGTTCTCTGCGGATAGCCACACCAATTGGTTGTCGTATCTGAGTCCAGACAAGATCTTAAGGTCTGTCTGCTCATTTATGAAATTGGTGATGATGGTCTTGACCTCCTCAAGCGTTGGCTTGGAATAGAACCGATGCTCCATGTAGTCAGCCGATCCATCCTCTTTTTTTTGCACATCGAAGCGGATGCGCCAATAGCCCCTCACAGGATTTGTACATTCCAAGAGCTGCACATCAGGGCTACCATTGATTTTTTCCATTTAAGTGAAAATGTATTTGGTTTTACCATTGCCAAACGAGACGGCCTTGATGGTCGTCTCGAAAGGCAATCCATCAGGAGAATCTCAGCTATTTGGCTAAGCACATTTTTCATCTCTGCCGAGTTGGTGATGAATTTCTTCATCTGCCCCCCCATCTCAACTGAAACCACACATCGGTCGTCACCCTCCTTGGTCTTGACCCCTAATTGGAAGTCATGGACAATCACCTGCAGGTTGGTCAACTCACGGATGGAGATGGTCTCACCCGGAAAATATTTCTGGCCATTCTCTGGCTTGTAACTCACATTTAGATCTTTGAAAGATTTCATCGTTTTTTCTCCTATCAGTTTATTGTTAAGATTGGCGCAATCGGCATGCTTGGTCATGCCCCAGAACGAGGCGATGAGTTCACGGCGACGTTTGCGCGATTTGACTTTTTTGATTTTTGCAGCGAACTTCTCTTTGATGCGCTTGCGAAGCTGCACATGGTCTGGATAGATGACATATCCCACAAAGTCGATGCCTTCGGTGACGGGGAAGACTCGCTCGTTTGGCTTGATCTCGAATCCAATGGACTCCAGCATCTCGTGTATGGCATCACGGATCACCCATAGCTCAGCCTTGGATTCGGCAAGCACCAGACCGTCGTCACAATATCTGAAGTAATGCTTGACAGCCATCTCATCTTTAAGCGGGTGGTCGAGGTGTATGGAGAGGATGAGATTGCCAGTGGCCTGTGAGGTGCGAAGCCCGAAGCTGATGCCCTGCTCCAGAAGGTCGATGAGACTGCCCAGTATCTTGAGCAAGGTCTTGTCCTTGAAGACGTGGGCATAGGCATCCTTGGCCAACTGGTGGTCAACATTGTCATAGAAATGACGGATGTCGAACTGATAGGCATACCTGATATGGGGATTGTCACGAAGCGCTGCGCTCACCTGCTGCATTATGTCGTGTGTGCCACGCCCCTTGATGCTCGCCCCTGTGGTGCGGATGAACCTGCGGTGCAGGTGTCGGTCAACCACCTGCATGATGGCATGGCAGCCGATGCGCCTCTCCATCTTGACAATCTGCAATCTACGGTGCTTGCCATACTCGTATATGTCACGCTCACGGTATTCGGTCACGCTGAATGTGCCGTCGGCTATCTCTCGCTGCAGGTTGGCGATGGCCTCCTCACGATGAGCCAACAGCTCTTGCCCCTCACGGCACTGTTTGCGGACGGCGCCCCGAAGAACTTGGTCGAAGGAGTCAGACATGTTTCCGTATTCGACGATTTCCTGTATGATATTGCCATCTCTCTGCATAGCCTTCCTTTATGGGGTCCGACTTCTTCGAGTCCATGAAGAACCTACCAAACTCTACCCACCCCTTGATGTTTCGCTCCGTGAGCGTGGCTCGCCTCCCTCGGTCACTGCGATGCCGACACGTCGGCTATGCCGTAGAACCGATTGATAAGTAGATCAAACGCGACCCGACACCCGAGTTCGTATACGACGCGTCGTAATTCGCACTCGTGTACGAGACACCGCCATGCGCATTCGCATAGTAGCAGCCACGATAGAGCACACGGCCGGCAGAACCACTCACCCAATATTTGTCACCATAGTAAGTGCTTGCAGAGCCTGATGCGCTGCCGGCTGCGATGACATCTCCATATTGGGCATGATAGACATTGGTTATCCAACTATCATTGAAGCTTGACACCTTGATGTATCTGATGCTGCCATCTGGCATGAAGATGCGGAGCATACCCGAATGTTCGTTGTCATTAGGCATGTCGCAGTTATCCACCATATCGTGTTTGTGACCGTAGATGTCCTCGTAGCCACAGCAGCAGATATTGTTGACCTGCTTGACGGTGGTCGCACCACTCTCCTCGTCGCCCTCCAAATACCAGGCGAACTGATGCACACCATAGTCAACAATGCTGTTGGTGACAGAGGCGTTGACGGCCTTGGCGGCATCATAGCCGATGGTGTCTGTCATGCCGTGTGACATGGTGCCGCCAGTGGTACGGGCACTGGTATGCGAACCTGCGCCGCACTGCTCCTGCGAGTTGCGACGGCCATACTTCATGTAGAAGAGGTTGGCGATGTCGCTGTGCATGCCGAAGTCAATCTGCTGCATGCCCCTCTGTGTGGAATAGTAGTGGAAGTCGGACCACGCCATGTTAGCCGTGGTAGAGCCACCTGAGACACAGGCACGGAGCTTGTCGCCCACGACGGTGCTGCCCACGACGGCGCAAAGGTATTCGTCAATCTCCACCCAATCTGGCTCCATGTCCTCAATCTTGTCGGAGTTGCTCAACACCACCTTCTCACCGGGAGTTGTCTTATTGACTGTGGCGCAAAGGGTCTTGGCTCCATCTGGAATGTCGGATATGATGTATTGGCCACGCTCGAAGGAGAGGTTGATGGTCGGAACGATTACGTTGCTGATGACACTGCCATCCTCGGCGAGGAAGAGCGAGCAAATCATATTTGTGCCCGGAACGGTCGGGAAGCGGACTCGGCTGTAGCCCTCCACGTCAACCTTGATGACGACATAGTTGGAGTCAGCCACGTATGACTCGCTGAGGGTCGGCTTGTTGGCGGTGAGCCTGTAGCCCTCTCGCCATCCGCCCTTGGTCTTCTTGATCTCGTCAATGGTCATCTGCACGGTGTCGGCAGAGACGGAAGGGGCTGTGCGGTTGACGGAGATACAGATGTAGTGCTTCTTGTGCAGATAATCATTGACTCCCTTGAACCAATGGTGTGGCTCCAGCATCATGATGTCGCCCTCGGTGCTGTCGAGCTTGGCTGCAGAGCAGTCACGCACGCTTTTGGCATCGCCGTAGTAGTTGGAGTTGTCATCATGAAGCGGATAGTAGGTCATCTCACCGTCGAGGTTGTTGACGACCGTATCGATGCCCGCCATGTTGACACTGCGCTGCGTCGCCTTCTTGGTGACCTTGGCCAACACACGGTGTCGCTGGCTGAGATAGCTCTTGATGTGACCGGATGGCTGGTAGGCGTTGCCATACTTGTAGCCAGTCTCGTTGTCAAGGTTGCTGATGTTGGCATCGTCAGGCACGCTGTCATCAAACTCAACCATGGTGTATGGCGGCTGCATGATATTGAGCTCGGGGTAGTGCTGCCGGTATTTCTGGAACTCCACGTCGTCGATGTATTGGGTGAGCAGGTATGAGCCTACGAGGCGGCAGGTGTCCACGTTGCCTCCGTCCTCATCGACACCGCCCATCTCCATGTACTGGCGGAGGAGCGAGCCGTCTCCCTCCTCGTTGATGCCTGTTATGCGGAGGTACTTGACGTTAGAGCACTTTGCCATGAGCTGCGTCCAGTCTATGCCAGGACAGCTGTCAACCACCAGACGGGTGACGTTGTCAGTGCCCTCCAAGGTCAAGCCGCCCATCTGAAGCTTGGACAGGTATCTAAGGTCGATGGTCTGCAAGGTGGCAGGCAGAACCGCCTTGGTGAGGGGCGAGCCCTTGGCGAAGGTGACACCTGTGAGGACGGTGTCCGACGCAAGGAACGACTCCAGCTTGGTGTTGGCGGAGAGATCTATGCTCGTGAGCTGCGGACTCTGCAGCCCGCCCATGTCGATGGAGCGGAGGTTTCTGCATCCATCGACGATGAGTTTGTTGAGTGTGGTCTGCGTGCCAGCGCAACTGATGTCGAGCGTGCGGAGTGCCGTGAGACTGCTCAGGTTGAGCGTCTGCAGGATGGCGTGGCTGACATCTGTAAGGTCAAGCTCCATGATGCGAGAGGCTCCATAGATATACTGAGGGTCGTTGACGATGAGGTCTGTGTCGAGGGTCAGCTGCACCTGCGCCCCCTTGTCGGCGGCGAGGACCGCGCTCTGGTGTGGCGTGCCGCTGGTGTATCCATAGCCGAAGAAGTAACGCTCGGAGGATGTTATCTTGATCTTGCGGTTGTCTGAGCCGAACTTGTAGCCGAAGTAACAGCCGAAGCTATCCTTGCGGTAAGTGCCGCAGACATACTGGCTGTCGAGGAGGGCAAAACGGTTTTGTATGGTGTAGCAACGGTGTGCGTATCGGCTACCCTGCAGCGCATACAGGTAGTCGTAGGTCATCGTGCCTGTCGTGGTCTTGACTCCCTCGATGAGCGGTGTGACATACTTGAAGATGCCGTCCTTGTTGTAGATGCGCTCGCACCAGTTGCCCATCTCCTCCTCGTTGAAGACTTTGAGGACGTATTCGAGCGACATGTTGCTGCGGATATTCTCGGCGACCTCGCGCAACTTCTCAGGGCAGGCACGCACCAAGTCCCACAGGATGCTGTCATGCCCTGCGAAGGCATAGCTGCCGATGCTGTCGTCGAACGTCTCATGGGTGATGGTGTAGTCGTATTTGAGGTATGAGTCATTGCGCACGCCGAAGAGGGTGTCCATGTCGTAAGGGATGAACATCCAGTGAAGTCCGTCCCATGTGACGAGCATCATGTTCTTGGCACGGCTATCGACACCCATGAAGTAGTCTGTTATCAGATACCATGCGAAAGGAGCCTCGTTGATGAAGTAGTCCTGGTACTCATTCTGGAACTTGTTCGGGTTGCCCTTGCAGGAGTATATCCACTGCCACATCCTCTGCACGGCCGCCTTGTCCTCTGCATCCGCCGTCGCCCATGTCTGGTCGGCCTTGAAGCGGAACTCCAAAGCCTCGTCGAAGCGTGCGAGGTCTGCCGTGCCGAATAGACAGATAGGCTCGGAGTTGTTGAGGAACTCCAGGCAGACGCACTTGTTGCGCTCGCCTGCAAGCGTCGCCTCGTCGTTGAAGCCCTCGATGTCCTCGAAGCCATAGACGATGGCAGAGCCGGACTTCTCATTGTTGAAGTTGTACTTGCCGAGATATGCGTTGTTGCCATCGCCGTTCTCGTCATAGAAGCAGTCGATTGGAAAGCCATCGACACCGATGCGCACGTCATACTCTCCCTTGTAGGCTGCCTGTGGAGGCGTGAGCCATCCGCAACGCTTGAAGACATCGTTGACGATGCGCACGGCACCCGTGTTGTGGGTGGAGGACGAGTCTGAGAAGTCAGCCTTGATGCAGAAGATGTCAACAGGTCGTGCGCCTGGCTTGAAGGAGTATCGGAAGCCCTCCTGCAGAACTCCATCAACAAAAAGCTGCGTACCGTATTTCTCGCTACGGCTCATGTAGATGCGGTAGTTCTTGCGTGGGTATGTGGTGGATGATGTGCCCTGGATGCGGAGACCGCACTGCTTGATGACAAAGTCGTACTTCTTGCCGTATGGCGAGTAGAAGTAGATGTCAACAGATATCTCGAACTTCTTGTTGTTGGTTTGGTTGAGCAGGTCGATGTCGCCTACGATGCGCATCACGCCCTTGCCTTGTGCACGGAGCCTGTCGATGTCAATGTCCGTACCCTCGTCGTTCATCACGGCATTGCTCTGGAACAGCACCACCATCTCGTCGCTTGTCTTGCGATCGACGATGTAGTTGGACAGTTCCTCGTCATCGGAGATGGCACGGTCGTATATGCGGAGGTTACGAAGCTCCACGTCTGCATCGTCGGACAAAACGCGGATGTTGGCAGGCGTCTGCTGTATCATGGAGTCGGTGGATGCGAAGCGAACCGATCCCGATAGGATGCCGTTGACATAGAGCTGTAGGAGACGGTTGCCGCCCTTGCCACTGACCACGAAGGCAATCTTATAGTTCGTGCCGGAGGCGAACTTGGTGCTCACTTCTGTTCCTGCAGTCGTGCGTATCTTAGCCTCCTGCGTTGTCATCTGGAAACCGACGCCATCAGCCATGCAGTCGAGGATGACACCGTCACGGTCGGTGACATTGTCACACATCAGCTCCATCTCGTAGGTCGCACCCGTGGCGGTGGCATCGGTGGAGAACGGCTTGAAGCCGATCTCGATGTTGGCTCCGTTGGTCAGGAGCAGGGCATCGCCCGTCCAACCGTTGGAAGACCAGTCGAAACTCCCGAACTGTGTACTGACGTCACCATACTCCCACGTGGCTGGGTTGGCCTCGCTGCTCGCACGGCCAGAGGCTGTGAGCTTCAGCTGCAAGCCCGCCGTGGTCTCTGCAACGTCAACGCCGCTCTTCTCCACCTCCACAAAGAACTGATAGGTAGTGCCACCACACTCGAAGCGCATCTCGATAGTGCCCTGGTCGAGGAATCGGTTGGTGTAAGCCTGCAGGGTGCGAGGCACGCTGACGGTCTGTGTCTTGATGCCGTCACGATAAACGGACACGGATGCAGGTGTCGTGGTCGGGTCGTATGCCACGAAGTCGAAGGACATCTGCTCGTATTGGCCAGCCTTGATGATGGGTGTCAAGTGGTCGTCGGTGAAGATGGCGCCATCGGTGGAAATTATTTTCGCACCGATGTAAGGGGTGTCGGTCGCACCCCTCAATATATCCAAATATATGCTGTCGGAGCGGAGTGTGAGCGTAGGGCTCGCCTCCATCTCAGCCACCATCTGGATGGTGTGGCGACCATCGTCAAGCCCCGTCATGGAGAGGTTGAAGCTGCCGTTGGTGGTGCCGCTTCGGGTGACGGTCTGGGCATTGCGCTGCTTGCCATCGACATAGAGGGTCACTACCTTGGTGCCCGAACCGCTGACTGCGAAGGGAATGTTGATGGTGTCGTTATCGCCATAGCCCCCTTGTGCCACGCACTCGGCGATGTTGAAGGACGAGGCGAGAGAGAGCGTGACCACCTTGACGGACACATAGGCCTGCTTGGTCTGCGCCTTGCCTGTCAAAGGGTCGGTGGTGGAGGCGACAACGTAGATGTCGGTCGTGCCGAGCTGCAGGTATTTGGTGAGGTCGAGCTGGTAACTACCTGCGCTCACTTCCTCGATGGTGTCGCTGTAGATGGTGGTCGCACCGAGGCGCATCTGTATCTGTATGGTGGCCTTCTGACCAGTAGATTGTCCCTTCTCGTCACCAGAACTGTACTGATGATCGTAGGTGTAGGTGAGCATGGCGTTGCCGCCCTTCTTGACGATGGCATTGTCAACCACAGCCGATATGAGAATCTTGGTGGTGGAAGTCTCGCCGCCACCGCCACCAGAGCCCATGGGCAAGTCAAGGGTGGTGATCTCACCGCCACGTTTGTTCTTGAGACTGACGTGGACGGATGTCTCGTCGTCGCTCACCTCCACGTCTGCGGAGGCGAGGGTATTGCCCTCAATCTCGTTGAGCTTGGCAGCTACAGCCTTGTTTTCCACCGGGTTGGTGCTGTCTTGGTCAAGCGTCTCGTCAACCTCCACTGTCGGGATGGTGATGTCGATGTTGCCCGTGGAGTCCGGTGTCTGCTTCTCGCCATTGACGGTGATCTGCTTGACCGTGCCGGCACCACCGAAGTCCTCCCATGAGACGGCTTGCTCCCATGTGGAGAGGTCTGTGCCGACGAACTGCTTGGTGAGCCACTTGCCCTGCGATACCTCGAAGGTGACGCAGAGACCCTTGGAGCGGTTTTTCTCAGGCACAGCCACGATGGCGGTGTCGATGGTATAGTAGCCTGCATCGAGAGGCACTTGGTCTGTGACGTTGTAGGTATTGCCACCCTTGCCGCCTGCCGAGGACTTGATGGACTCCTTCAGCTCGTCGCTCAGCATGTCCTCGGAGATGCCGCCCTGCTCCAAGGCATTGAAATGCTCGGTGGTTTTCTGGGCGAGTGCGGAGATATTGTCGGCGAGTGCCTTGTTGGTGCCAGCCTGTGAGGTGACGTGCTGCTCGAATGCCTCGTCCTTGGAGCGCATGTCTGCCAGCTCATCGGCGAGCACCTGCTTGGTGCCAGGGTCGAGCACCGCCTTGGTTGATGTGGCGGGCAGGAACACCTCGCCCTTGTTTTGCAACATGCGCACCTTGGTGGCGACCAGTTGCGTGAGGTCGCTGACAGGGTCTGACGGCGAGACGTAGGCGGTCACGTCGATGGTGCCGCCGACATTCCACTTCTCGCCCGTGTTGGTCCACGTGCCAGGCGTGTCGCACTTATAGACTATGGCATTGGCCAATTCGCCGACAAAGGCGTAGTCGCCCTTGTCGGGGTTGGGATAGGTTGCCTTCAGCTCTGCCTCGTTGGAGAAGAGATACTTGCGCTTGTTGGTCTGCTCCAACTCGGTGATGGCGGTGAGAATCAAGCCGAAGTTGGCGTTGATGCTCTCCACGACATTGCCGAATGTCGTGCCTGAAGAGGGAACTTTGTTAAGATCTTCCATAAAATTTTAAGTTTGTATGATTTACCAGTCACGAGGACATTTAAACTGTACCCAGCAGCCATATCCATCATCGGAATATACCTGGTGTGTGAATATGAATATCATGGCCTCGCCCCGGGCGCCCAATCCAAGTGTTTGTGCATGGGCTCCTTGGTCGTACATGATATATGGGGTCTTGACCGTTCCGTCGCTCATCGTGCATGAGCCAACCTTGATGCTCATATTGTTGCAAGCCCCATATTTACCAGTGCCATTCATTACCTTCACCATGACCATGTGCCCATCATCGTATGGCTGCATATCAGGAAGGGTATAGGTGACATTTTCATCCATCAATAGAGCGACATTGACATTTCTTTCAATCTTGGTAGAATCCTTGTTGAGAGTTTTTGTCTTCAAGGCAAGCCCAGAGACGTAGCCACCCCCAAAGCCCAAGGCGCATGACTCGCCTTTTTTATTCTTGATGGAGATGATGGCACCATATCTTGTGAGGTAATCATCCACCTCGTCAATCAGTCTCATGAGAATGGGCGTGCCAAGGGAGCTCCATTGGCCAATGATTGCTTGACGGTTTGTGCCATTGAACACAATGAACTCATCCAACAGGCTCATCTTGTTGGCCTTGCCATAGCCAATGTCTTCATTGCCTTCGTCATCGTTGATCTTGTTGATAACCGTGCCGATGCGCCCTGAGCCGATTTCAAACCCGCCGATGTTGCCCTTGCTCGCCTCGATCTCTCCCTTGAGCTTGGCGTTGCCCTGCTCGTCGATGGAGAAGTTGCCGTTTGGTGAGCGGACGGACTGAAGAACACCGCCCTTGGCGTAGATGTAACCATGGAGGATGATGTCGTTGAGAATGGCACGTCCACCATGGGTGAGGACGAAACTGCACATATTTTTCAACTCCTCGTCGGTGGCTTGATAACCTGGATTGTTGATGTACTTGCCGATGGTGTAGAAAGCTTGCCTCATGTCACCACCGCCCCAAATGAATGGCGAGTTGCCAGTGGCGGCGTAGCCACTCATGCCGCCTGTCTCCTTGGCCATCTTGCCATTGCGGTATTGACCGACACGGATGTCTTGCGTCATGACGAGACCACCGTTGACCGTGGTCTTCGCCTCGGTGATGGCCGACGTGAGGTATCTGAACGCCTCGAAGTCCGCCATGGCGTGGTCATTGTCATCATAGGCTGCCGTCCACTGGATGGGCAGGTTGCCTTGGTTGAGGGTGACTTCCATCACGGTAGCGTTGGCCTCGAATATGCGAAAACGTGCATCCTCTGCATCGGAGCACTCGAAGATGACGGAGTATCTCCTCAGCTCGTCGGTGAGCTGGATGGTCTCGCTGTAGCCTCCCACGGTGAAGCGCAGGGACGAGCCACGGGCCTTCAGCGAGAGAGTGTATTTCTCACCAGCCACCAGCGAGGCGGTGAGCTGCTGCGCCAATCCTCCATCCGTCAGGGTGACGGCATGGCCGGATGCACTCTCCGTGGTCTCGACGAATTCGGCGTTTTTGCACTCCCAGTATTTGGCAGAGTCGCTGAAAATGGTGGTATCTTCGGTGATTTCGGTCTTCTCGCCAAACTCCTGTGAGGTGAAGTCGCCCGTGAAGCCAGAGTTGAGCAGGAGGTTTCCGCTCTTGATGCCCAGCCCCTGCAGCTGCTCGATGGGCGTGCCGTCGGGGAGCGTGGTGCCAGGCTCGAAGATGGCCTTGCCCTTGAATGTGGCGGTCTTGGTGAGCGGGTCGTAGGCGATGAAGTTGGTCTGCTCACGGTCGCCCACGTAGTAGGTGCCGTAGATGCGGGAGTGGAACTGACCGCCCTCGAAGCCCTCGTCCTTGACCTCGCAGTCCTGAAGCGAGAAGGTGGTGATGCCCTGGTAGTACTTGGTGGAAGGCGCATCGGTAGCCGTGGCAGAGAGGATGATGGCTGACGTGCGGATGGGGTTATTTGCCCCTTGGAAGCCCAGCTGCACGATGTTGTCGCCCGCCTCCGGGATGCCCTCGCCATCAAACTTGTCGTCTTGGTTGGAGAGGATGATGTAGTTGTCGCCCACGCCCGTCACCAATCGCCAATAGTATTTGGTGGAAGCAAAGGCAGCATTGCCAGCCTCTATGCGGAACTGCTGACAGCGTGCCTGGTCGCCCACGGCGAACTCCTGGTATATGTGCCGCTTGCCGTCGGTGGTCTCGAAGTAACACTTGTAATAGGTGGGTGTGCCAACTGTGATGACACGACCACGGGTGTTGAGCCACTCCACCTTGGAGCACACCATGGCTGCGGCGGACAAAGCCATCTCACCCCCCACGTGCTTCAACTCCTTGATGGTAATCTCACGGAAGTATGCCGCACGTCGGATGTTGAGGAAGTCGAACTCTGCCGTGGAGGTGCCATCCTTGTCAACGGATATGGATGCGCCAGTGGCTTCGGTTTTGAAATCGCCGAAAGCGGTCTTGGTGCCATTCTCGCCCAATTGGGTGTCACCCACGACAAAAAGCGAGGCCAGCTTGGCGAGAGCCTTGGAGACAAGCCCCTCGGCAAAGGTGATGAGACCACCTGCCGTGTCATCATGCTCACGAGAGAGGTAGCGTCTGTCCTCCACCTCCGTGTTGAAATGCAGCAAGGAGAGGAACGCATTGCCTATGCGCTCCGCCGTGTTGGCAGACTTGCGACGCTCGTCACGAATCTGCTCAAAGTCTTGCTGAAGTTTTTGTTTAGACAAATTATCTGCCATAAATCTTTTTTATGCAAAGGTAAAACACCAATGAAATCATTAAAAATACGAGCTATAGGTTGCGAGCAGCGCCCATGCCCTTGAAAATCTCAGTGAGCGCAGAAGCCATGAGACCGTTGTAGGTCTCACCATAGAACTCCGCCTCATGCTCGTTGAGCCGCATGACCGAGGAGTAGTATTTCTGGGAGAACCAGTCGCGCCTGCCCTTGGGCACGCCACCAGCGACACGACCGCCCCATGCAGGGCCTACCTTGCGAGGGGTGTCAAGGTCATGGTCTGCGCGGTATTGCTTGTTGAGGAAGTCGAGGTCTCCCCCGTTGGAGCGCAGAATCCTCTGCCCTCCCTGCGCCTCGGTCCACTTCTTCCACACATGGGCAGGTCCGACTCCAGCAGCCACATAGATGCCATATTGCAGGAAGTTGTGCTCGATTGTGGTGACCGTGCCCTGCTCGACACTTGCCTTGATGGAGGAATAGAGCGCGCCTGTGTCTATGGTACGCAAGCGCTCCATGCGCTCGCGCCAGAAATACCCCATCTGGTTAGCCCATCCCCTCTCGTATTTGAGAAGGTCGTCTATCGCTTCAGCCATAGGCTCTCGTCATATTGCAAGTCGGTAGGCTCGTCGGATGTCAGCATGAAGTAAAGACCCGTGCAGCCATTCAAGGAGTATCTGCCCAACTCCGTGGAATAGACCTGCGTGAGGTTAAGATACTCCAACTGGTCGCCAAAGGTCTGGCACTCCTTGTCATAGAGCAAGCGACTGAGGAACTGCCGGAAGATGTAACGGCAGAGGTTGAGCTTCTCCTCACGGTCTGCCATGTCATCGTGCTTGTAGGCCGCCAATATCCACACGGTGTAGATATTGCGGTCGAAGAATCCGTCGCCCACGGAATGGGTATTGGAATCTACCGTGTCAGAAACCATGATGAAGTTGGATGCACGGCGGAACTGCTGCAACACGCCTTGCACGGTATCTGGCCCGCTGCACGTCGTTGCGACAAAATTGTAAAGTCTGCAGGTGTTGTTCTCCTCAGCCAACTGTTTGAAATATGCTATCGCATCAAATTGTTTCTCTGTCATGATTGTATCGTTTTCATCTTTTCCTTGTATTCCTCCGCCTCACGAGCCTTCTCGTCAAGCTCGGTGAGCGCCGACCAGCAATCTGTCTCGAAGACCGCCCTCTGCTTGGTAATGTCGCCATCGGTGAGTGCCCTGACCTGCGCACGTATGCCCAATGTGATGTCCTCCATGGTAGGGTCTGCCCCCTCCTTGGAAGACTTGAAGAAGTGAGGGAAGTTGGCGGCGGCAACGGACTTGAAATCGGAGTACCACAGAAACGCCCCCAGCAATTCCTCAGGATCGAACGAAACGGAATCGTCACGCCCGCCCTCCTCGTCACGATAGAGAATCCATCCCAGCTGCCGCAGGAACCTGTCCTCCCTGTGCATGAGGTAAAGCTGGTAATATTTCTCAGCAAAGAGGTAGTCCTGAAATGTAATCTTGCGAATGCTCGAAACGGCGCGCAAGCGGTCGGAAATGGACCGCAAGGGCTGAAAATCCCTGAAGCCATCGACAAAGTCGAACTGACCCAGCAATCCCAAAATTGTCTCTGTCTGCAAAAACACCACTCTTCGCCGAGAACTGGTATTGTCACCTTGACTGGTATCATGGCACAAGACAGAACACTTCCACCCCGTGCGGGTATGCTTGATGACCTCAAGCCCCGACAAACGACAAAACAGGTATGTCTTGACGACATGCGGCTCATGGAACCTTGTGAGCAGGAAGAGCACATAGCGAAGCTCATCTTGCGTAAGCTCTCGCCAAGACTTGGGAGCAGTGAGGGCAAGGTTGACAACTCCATCATGAATTGAATATGTAGGCAGGCGCTGACTTTCTGTTTTCATAAGGCTTGTAGTGATTGCATTTATACTCCGAGGACGCATGATAAGGCGCAAAGGCCTCTGCATCTCCATCCAAGAGAAGCCGCAGGCGGTCAAGCGTGTGCTTCATGTCGTTGGGCCTGAAGGAGGTCGTATCGCTGTAAAGCGCCAAATAGGTGCGAATGAGACAGACTGCCTTCTGCTCCTGCTCCGTCCATGGCTCGCCTGTGCGACACTTGTCAAGGAATGCATCCATCTGCTCATTGGAGATGATGCGTCGCAAGACGTCATCGGCCAGTCGTATGTTGTTTTGGGCGACATGCCAGTCCTGTGACGAGAGCTTGGAAAGCGAAGCCTCCAACTTGTAATCCTGGTAACCCCACAACAAGGTGGGTATGCAGCGCTTGGCCTGCATGGTCTTGCCCCACCCCGATGCGTTCACGGCAAGGGTGCAAACGCATTCCTCCACCACAGCGAGGATGGCTTGCGAGACCTGCTCGATGAGGTTCTCCACCCGAGCGGAGGACGCTGGCGTGACCTCGCCATTGCTCACCACGCCGAAGCCTGTGGGAGTGAGCACCAAGTCAAGATGTCGAACGACGTTGGCGAAAGTCGCCAAGCACACCCATCGCTTCAGGAAAGGCTGAAAGTTCTCAGTTTCATCGAAGAACTTAGCCCCGATGTCACTTAGATACGACCTCTTGATGAGGTTGTAGGTCTCCAAAAAGTGCGGTTTCACGGAGTCGAAGACCTCGGAATGCGAAGAGGTAGCCACCAAGATGGCATCCTCGAAGTCCTGCTTGCTAATTTCCATTTTCATTGTCATTGTTGGTTATGGTTGATGTCTGTTGGTCCTTGTTCTTGTCGAGCGTGGTCAGCTCTATCATCGGCACGTCAATGGTGATGCCTCGCTCAGCCCATCCATTATAGTGTGAGATGACATGGTAAGGCTTGACCATGATGTCATGGCAAGGCTTCTCCAACGACTGCTTCAAGATGAAGAGCTCACGCTTGTCGGAGCCAGAGTTGTTCATCTGGCTCTTGCCAGGCGTAGCGCCCACAAGGTTGGGATGCACGCCCAGTGCGAAGCAAAGGGCGTTGGAAGCCTCGCTCATGTCGTCCGCCCAGTCTCCCCCCTCCTTCTTGCCACTCTCGTTGAGGTTAATGATGCGCACCATGCGCTGCTCCTTGCCGTTTGGATCGAAGTAATATCCCGTGATGAGTGCCTTGCCTGCATTCTCCGTGCCACACACGAAGTCGATGATGGACTGCTTCTCCTCCTCGATGCGTGCCTTGCGCTTCTCAGGCTCGACGATGCCCTCCTCGTTGCAGAGGTTCATCCAGTAGTCCTTGTGTATCTCTATCTGTATGCGTGGGGCAGAGGTGTTCTTGATCATGTATCGCTTGCCAATGCCGATGAGACGATAGATGTCATACCAGGCATCGTCGAACATGGAGGCGTAGTAAGGTATCGGGTAGAACTGGCAGCCTGGCGTGGGAATGCGGGAGACGATGGCAAACTTGCAGTCTCGCCCCAACTTCGGCACCGCATGGGTCTCCCCCGTGTAGATGTCAGGTCCCTTGCCCATGCGGGCCAAGAGGTCGCCCAAGGGGTCGTTGAGGTCGAGCAACGGTATCGCCTCGGCATGGATGGGCGACATCGCCTTGCGGAAGTCGCCATAGAAGATGTGCTCGATCAGCCCTGTCCGCTCGTTGGGTCGCTGGAAGCGGCAATAAGAAACGTCCTTGTGGCGCACCTGCGTAATCCGGGAATGGTCACGGGAGAGGATGACGACCGTGACGTTCCAGAAGAAGAACTTCATGTCGGTGGCCTGCTCCATGAAGACCTCATGGATGCTGTTGCGAAGACAGAATTCACGAATCTCGGCATCGTCGGTGTCGCCACCCGTCTCCCGGTCAACGAAGCGCACGCCCTGCCCATAGCAGCATTGCACGTTGAACGCCTGTGCACGCTGCGCTATCATGTTCATGCGCAAGAGGCGCTGAAGCTCGTATGGCATGGTGTTGTCGTCGCCGTAGTTGATGTACTGGTAGTCCCTGCCATCCACGGTGATGGGCGAGTAGATGGCATCGCCCACCTCGCCGGAACCCAGGAAATGGGTGTCAGCCCCGTACTGTTGCTCGATGGCAGCCTGGTTGGTGGCAGTGGCACCCACCGCACTCGTCGGCATGAGCATATATCGCTCGCTGTCACCATGCCCGCCGACACGCTGCATGGAAAATTTGTCTCTGCTCATAGATATACTGGTAATCCTAAAAATTGATAGATATAGACATCGGGCAAGGTGTGCACCTCGCCTGTGGCTGGATGCGTGAGGCGGTGGAATCCGCCTCGCCAACTGCCTCCCGACACGAGCCATCCGTCATAACAGATGGCTCTGCCGTCGGTGGTCCACGCCCTGAGCCTGATGGTGGCACGCTCACGCCGTGCCCTGTCCATCATGCGCAAGACCTCGTTGATATGGTATGCCGTGCGCTTCATCAGTTGAAAGTATTGTCAAACGTGTTGTCGAATACGCGTCCGGCACGCTGCATGTCGAGGACATTGTGCTGGCGCTGCGAATAGACATAGCTGAAGGTGAAGCGTGGGACGGTGCCGAGGAGGTTGTCGTTGTCGCTCTTGGATTCGGAGATGGTCACTTGCTTGCCCACCACAGGCTCACCCCCATAGATGTTGACGACGTAAACCTCGTCGGAACGGAACAACTCGTCAGCCCATGCCGCCATCGCCGTGGTGAGCGGTCCCGTGTCGCCCTTGAAGATGCGCTTCTCGGTGATGCGGTAGTTGATGGTCCTGCCCCCGATGGAAGCGGAGTCCCGGGTGTATTCGGGAGCCACCTCGTGCTTGCCTGTGCAATAGATGAGTTCCTGGCATCCGAAGGAGTTGGTGAAGAGGAGTATCGGGGCGCAGTCGGGCTGCTCGGTGTCGACGATGAAGGTCTGGAGGCGTGCGCCTGCCTTGACATCGAAGTAAGAGAGCTGCTTGCCCTTGACGGCGAACTTGGACGGCGACACGTCGATGGTGGTGTATTTGCCGTTGCCACCCACCACCTCGGCGGTGAGGAGCTGCTTGGAGCCATCTGTATAATAGGCGGTGACGGTGGCAGCGTCCGTGCCGAGATAGTGAAGGTACTCCAAGCGCCCCATGGCGGTGGTCTTGGCATCTTGCAAGATGGTGAGGAAATGGGTGTCGGTGAAGTCCTGGCAGTCTATGTCGGGTATATCGACCGTGGCATAGAGAATGCGAAGCTTGAGGGTCTTCTGGTCGCTCTGCGTGACCTCGTCGCTGTCATCGGTGGAGGTGACCTTCTGCTCGGTGACGGTGATGACGGAATCGACGACGAGCTGTTGGCGTGCATAAGGACGATAGATGTCCGCGAGGTCCGCCAACAGGACCTCGCCGTCTGCGGGATAGAGATATTCATCATAGACGGCGGAATCGCCTATGGTGATGGTGACGAGCACACGGCTCATGGAGGTGAGGATGTCGAGGTCACGGATGTTTTGCAAGAAACAGGTGCCCGACGGTGCTGATTTGACGGTCATATTATCTTTTTTTGACGCAAAGTTAACAGGACACGTGGGGATATAAAAATACGGAGAGCTACGCATCACGCGCAACCCTCCGCCAAACCTTTCAAAAAATCTAATGCCGCAAAGGTACGTAATTTTTGTGAAAGCAACTTAGTTTATTATGGGAAAATTACTTGATAAGTATCATTTTCTCCCAGATGGCCCACGCAATGGTGCCGTCCGGCTGCGTGGCGACCTCGTAGTCGTGCTGCCGCATGTAGGCGACAATGTCGCCGAAGTCGATGGCTATCATGGTGGACAAGTCGGAGGCTATAGCCTCAGTGGTCTTGAAACACTTCTTGTATTCTCTCCCCTCCTCGTCCGTCATGGGAAGGTTGGAGCGGAAATGGAAATAGGCATCAAGCATCTGCTTGATTGCCGTCGTATTATTGTCTTTAGGCATAATCTTGAATATTTAAATGGTTAAACTATAGGCTCACATCCACTTCTGCCAAGGGCGAGCCCTCAAATCGGCCTTGTCGTAGAGTTGCGTCCAGTAGTCGATAATTTCATGCCAGCGGCTATACTTGGCCATGATGCGACAGACCCTACAGTCCATAGCCTCGACCTGATTGCAAAGCTTGGAGACCAGGTCGTAGGCTCTGTCGGAGACGGCTTGCCGCTTCTCCATCTCCAGCCTCTCCTGCAACTTCCACAGCTCCTTGTGCTCCTCGTCAAGCTCCCAGTATCTCATGTCCAGAAGCTTCTTGACCTTCATGCGCTTGGCATGAAGATCTTTGATTTTCTTAGTCGTTCTCATCACTCACTCCTTTCTGCTTTCTGCTCCAGGCTGGGTGAAGAAGCTCTCCAGCATTGTCGAAAAATTGCCCCCCCGAATTGCGGTAACGCTCGAAGATGTTGTGGCGGTCGCTCTGGATGATGTTGTTGTTGAGCGTCCAGCGGTTGGTCTCCTCCATCTTACTGGTGTTCATGAGCTGTCCTGCGAGGTTGCGCTTCCTGTTTAGGTTGCGCACACGGCACTCGTATCGGTCCTTGGCATCCTCCCAACGCTCGCGAGCCTCACGGTATTCCTCCTGTGCTTCCAGCTCCTCGTCGACGATGTTGTCGATGGTGTCGTTGTACTCGTTTTTAATCCTCGCAAGCTCCCCTTGGTGTCGCTTGCGCTCGTCGGCGGCACGAAGGACATTCTCCTCCAATAGCTTGTGGAACTCCTCTGTGGTGAGGTTGTCGGTCTGTGGCGCGCCAGTCTGCTGAGCAGCCACCTGTGCGCCCTCTGTGTGCTTAGGTTCCATCATGCCACGGTTCCTCCAAAGATAAATCCAGCAATAGCGACGAAGGCGAAGAGTGCGATGGTGCCCACGAATGTGGCTGCCACCTCGCCGTATGTCACGGTCTCCTCGCACAGGTAGCTGAAGGTCTCGCTCTTGGTGGAGAGCAGACGCTTGGTTTCACACTTGAGGGCCTTGATGCCCTCGCCCAGGTTGATGCCCGCAGATCTCACCTGCAGGGCATCATTCATGATAATTGAATTCTGCATTTTGCATCTTCTTGTTAGCATTAACAGCCGATTGTATAAAAGGGTGGCGGCTGCATTCCCCGTTGCTAACAAGAAGATGTCTCATCCGACAGGACAATTCAAAATCTTACGGTTCATGCAGCCGCCATATCTTAGGTAAACCTCTTCCCCAGGAAAGGAAAATATTTTTCTCCAGTTGGGAAAATAGATTTCTCCAGGCATAAAAAAAGCCTGCGGCAAAGAAGCCATAGGCGAAACAGTCGCCCCACTGGATTGATTACAATCTTCTTGTTAGCGAGGGCAAAGGTAAGGAGAAAAAATGAGCCCGCCAAGAAAAAATCGAGAAAATTTAAAAATTATATTGAAATTTGTGTTTTTCGGGTATTTTGGGGGATGAAAAAGCCCCCGACATGGCTCAGTGTCGGGGGCGGTGTGTTAAATAAAGATAGCCTTATATGGCAAGGCTAAGCGAGCCAAATTTCTGTGACATATCCTGCAAGGCACTTCTGAGTGTCGCCAGCTCATCGGAGGTGAACGTGGAGGTCTTGCCGTTGACGACATCACCATTCATCTTATGGGCGAGCCAAGAGCGAGACTTGCCAAAGTAAGCCTTGGCGATATAGGCCATGGAAACCATATCTGTAATCTCACCAAACTTCTCCGCCATGGTCAGCTCCTTGACTTTCTGCTCGGTAGTCTTCGCCATATAGCCCACAGCCACAGCGAAAGCCTTAGGGTCCATTCCTTTGAGGATGTTCATCTGACGGCGAACCTCCGCCTTTTCCTCTGCGGTCTTGGCTGCCCTGTTCTGAGCTGCCAAAGCCTTCACCTTATCAATCATCTCTGTATATTCCATAATCTCTATATTTAGATGAATGAGTGCCCCCGAGGGGGCTTGCTCATTTCCTTTTGTTTTTAATCTTGTTCTCTAACTCTGCGATTTCTTTTTCTGCTACCCTCTTGAAAGTATCGGGGAACTCTTTCCAATACTCAAGGTAGAAAAGCAAATCGTCTTCATTCTCTTTGAGTTCCTTAGATTTTCTTTTTGCCATATACTATCTTTATTAACACGATGCAAAGGTAATAAACTTTTGTTGAATACACAAATATTTCGGCAATTATTTTCAACATTTGTTGATAATTTAACATTTGAGTATAAAAAAGCCCCCGATGCGTCACGCACCAGGGGCTTAAAGAGTTCATTTAATCTTATGAAAACACAACCAATTGTACAAAGGTTGTATCATGCACCACAAGGCTATGGCGACTTTTGTCTTATGGGGAACGATAAGCCCCAGCCTCATTTTCTTCAAACATATTGTAGAACTGGCTTATCTATCAAGAGACCAGCGTCTAAATCTCCTTTGATTTTTGCTATACCTTGGCGAATCTTCTCCAAACTCTTGCCTCGTGGCTCCTTGATGCCAGCGGCATACTGGCGGAGCAGCGAGGCATTCATGCCAATGTATTTGGCGAATGCAGAGATGCTCAGAGGATAGTAGTCAAAGAACGAGCCCACATCAAGAACGAAGCGAAACTCCAAGTCTGGGAATTCCTTGCCTTCCTCCTCATAGAACTCTCTCATTTCTTTTTCGGCAACAAGAAAGTCATTCATGGCAGCCCTTGCAGTCTTGCCATCCCCAATAATTCCGAAGTTCAAGTCATCAGAATCATTTGCCATAAAGCAGCTAAATCCGCCCTTGCCAGACTCAACCACAACCGTAACCTTACGTGCCATACCTTATATATATTATAATGATACCATAAACAAAAGTGACCTTCTCGCATCATGAGCTTTCACGGAAGAGAGACCTGGGCTAAAGCCCAAGTCTCTGATAGATAGATTTAAGAGTACCTTTCGGTACCTCTTCAGTTCCATGCCGAGGGACTGTCGTGCACTTCCCATTAGCTGGGTTCTGCCACAAGTCGTGTCGGCTTCCATGGCGAAGTAGAAAGCATCCCGCTTTCCTTAACTTCCGATACAATTCTGTGTATCTCATTTCTCAATATGTTTGAAGATCACTTTGTCCCTATTGGACGATGCAAAGGTAACAATAAAGTTATAATCTGCCAAATATTTCGGTAACTATTTCGTTACTTTAACTAAGTTTTAACACTCCATCCCCATCCAACACGGTATTTTCCGCTTTTTCTCATCATCTTAATGATGTCAAGAAATATGACAACCTCTTTTACCCCGAAATGCAATGTAGGGGTTTCCTCGAAAATGGCTCGTTTCTTGTGGCAATTTACTTGGAAATTGTCATAAGTAGCCATTTTCGAGGGGCAATCGGAGCATTCCGATTGGCAATTTGTGGTGTTTTGCACAAATTTTCCACGGTCATTTTTTGCCAACTTGCTGAAAATCACGGATTTTTCAAAAGTTGGAGCGAAAAAGGGCGTGCCTTGCTGTAAGCATAGCCCCCACCGCCCTACGCTCGTAGGCAATTGCCACGGCTCGACACAGCGGAATATGTACAAGCTTTTCATGTGGCAATTGCCCCAAGGTGCGCCCCACCTCCTACAGCTTGCCTTTGTCATGGTAGCTATAGAATGCGCCATCAGTGACTATCACATGGTCCATGAAGAACAATCTCATCACCTCGCACGCCTTTGCCACTTGCATGGTCAGCGCATCGTCATTCTTCGATGGCATGGTGCTGCCGCTTGGATGATTGTGGGCTATTGCCACGATGGTGGCGTTGCATTGCACGGCTTCCCTTATTATCAGCCTTACGTCCACGGCTGTCTCAGTCAAGCCTCCCTCGCTCAGTTTGGCATGTTTCAACAACCTAAAATTTTGGTTCATCAGCAACACGTGCGCTTGCTCCACCTGCAAGTCTGCCATCAGCGGTCGCAGGAAGTTATAGATGGCTATGCTACTGCCCAAGTCGGGGCGCATGGCTTGCCGCTCCATCATCTTGCGCTTGCCAAGCTCCAAGGCTGCGAGTATAGCAAGTGCCTTGCAATCGCCCACCCCCTGCACCACTTGCATCTCATACATGGATAGCTTTGCCAAGGAAGCAAGCGAGTTATCCACCATGTTCATCAGTTGGCGAGCTTGGCTCATGCTCTCAGTGGTTCCCGCTCCTCGGTTGATAACCATGGACAAAAGTTCTGTGTTGCTGAGACTATCGAAACCATAATTGGCTGCCTTGTATTCGGGTCTCTCGTCTGCTAAAATCGTGTTGTACTTCTTCATTGCCTTTATGCTGCTTTTCTGTTTGACTTCTTGTTTATCTTTACACCTTGTGGGAAACATCTCTTGGAGCGTGCCACGCTCTCATAAAAGCCCTCCTCCATCTCTTGCAAGCACCCACGCATGGAAACAGGGTCATGGTGAACCGTGCGCCCCAAGAAGATTTCCTCCTCCACATATGCGCCCACAGCTTCGAGCTGGCTCTTAAACTCAGCGATAGTCTTGCCACTCGTCAAAAGGTCATCGAACAAAATCACATTCTTTCCCTTGAAGAAATCGGCATCCACGCTCACCCTATAGACTTCCTCGCTGACATTGTGGCTTCCTCCATTGTGGAGAGGCTTGCGCTCCCCATAGATGTGTACGTGCTCGTTTGCGGTCGTGACATGCAACACATTGCGAATCATGGCTGCTACATAGGCGAAACGCTTGTTATACTTGGCTTGACTGCTACATGGAGCAAAAACCACGATGTAGTCCTCCAAGTGCTTGCCATATCTCAATGAAAGATAATGGATTAACAACTCGCCACAATAGCGTGAGGCTGCCTTGTTGCCACTCTTGAAGTCATAAACAAACTGGTTGTTTGCCATCTGTTGCCCCTTATCAAAGCAAAGGTGCATGTACGAAGTTGGTACGTACTCGATAAAATAGTTCTGTCTCATTGCCTTAAATTTTGAAAGATTGAAAAACGTATTCTGGTAATGCTTCGGGAGCCCCCGATTTTTCCAGCTCCAGCTGTGGAGTATTTTTTTTAATTGCATTCCGTTCAAAGCCCGGTGTGCCCTTTCGATTTTTCCTGTGCTTCCACACTGCGATGGCAGAGGCAAACAGACGTGGGGTTCTGTGGTAACAAAAGGTAAAAAATAGTGCAGCGTGAAGATTTTTGGCTTTTGTTAGCTCAGGTTCATGCGACGGTTTGAATCGCCATGAGCTAACTTTGCACAGGAAATTTCGAACGGGAACACATGACGGATGCGATAGAATGCAAGGACAAAAAGTACGGAACAGCGAATCAGACAATCCATCGACCTGCAAGGGCGACACCGCTTTGTCAGCAAGAATGAGAGACGAAAAAGGCCGCTACTCTCACGAGCAACAGCCTAACCACTTAAAAAAAACTAATAACTAAAACCTAATATAAATAGAAAGAGTAAATCATCGACCATGGTAGCATGACAAGCCACCCATGTAGATGGCCGTCTGCGGGAACTTCTCCGCCCCAATGCACACAGTGTCGAAGGCATCGGAGAAGTCTGTGCGGTTCTGAAGCTGATCCTCATCCGTCTCTATGAGCTTCTCCCCTCGTTTGTCCTTGCCGTTGTTATAGACGGCAGCACTCTCGATGGAAATGATGAGGTCCTCATTGTTGTCCTGGTTTATCAGAACCATGTGCGTGGCATGTCCCTTGAACATGCGATTGATGAGCAGCTGCTTCTCCAGATGGTTCATCGGCTTGCCGATATAGACCTCCGAGACCAACCACCCATTGCGCCGTAGGACTCCAGCTATAATCTGGTAGAACTTCTCGTTGTGGGTGGCGTAGTCGTTGCCCACGAAGGTGGCATCATAATAGAACACCACACGTTTGTCCTTGAGATAGCGATAGTAATCACAGAAGTCCTGTGCCAGCTCTGGAAGCTTGCGCTCATACTTCACATAGAACGAGTTGACGATGCGCAGCTTGGTGTCTGAGCCCACCTGCCCCACCACGAGACAGTTGATGTTGGCATTGGCATCAGAGCCTATTATCAGCGGCAAACCGTCCTCTATATCCGAATCCATGCGGCAGTCCTGCCTATCCTTCTTAGGATTGAAGGAATACTGCAAGTCATCGAGGTAGGCGACATTCGGAGCGGTATAGAAATTGCGATCCTCGTCAAGACCGCTGTAGAATCCATCCTGCGCTATGCCCACATGCTGGCACATGATGCTCGTGAGGAAGGTCATCTTGGGGAGGTCTCGCTTCATCTGACGGATGAAGTCCTCGCCAAGCACCGCCAGGTTCTGTATGCTGGAACACCTGGAATAGACCAAGCAATACGAGCGGAGCGAGTGCAGCACTCTCTCATATTTTTGCACTTGCGACATATAGTAGTCGTATCGCTCTGGATGGACAGACAGCTTGCGGCGTATGCCATGCAACTGCACGACGACCGTCTCAAGTGTCGCCACCAGTTCCTTGTCTTGTTTTTTCTCCCACTGCATGAACCAAGAGCCCTTCTTGGTGGCAGAGGTATCTGAAGTTATGGTAAGTCCATGGTGCAAGCAGCAGTCTCCGAAGAGCTGCTTGTTGCCACGGTTGGCAGGGAGCGTCTCGTTGTTGAGTTGCTCCCAGTCTATGAACTTGGCCTCGTCTATGAAGACGTGGTCAAGGGAAAGAGAGTTTGACGTGCCGCTGCGATCCTGCGAGATGATGTTGAGATAAGCACCATTGTAGAAGGCGACAGTGTTTTCCCAATTCATCGGCATGAAGTGAGGGTCTTGCCAGTGCAAGGCCTTCCACGGCTTCTTGCCCACGACGTAATGGACATCTCGCTTGTATCCCCACTCCTCCAAGTGGACGAGCGCAGATGGAAGGATGTTGGTCTGGCATCTCTTGACGGAAGGTGCCACCATCGCCAAGCATGAGCCTGGCATGTGTTGCACCGCATAGAGAATGCGCCCTGCCTCGACGACGCCCTTACCCGTACCACGCCCCCACTCACAGACGAGGTCGTGCGGCATGAGCTGCAAGACTCGTGACTGCACGTCATTGAAATATAACCTCTTAGATTGGCTCGTTATTGTCATTTGACAACTCCTCGAAATCAGCGTCCTCTATGTCTGGCATGGAGTAACGCTTCTCCATCTTCTTGATCTTCGCACGAAGATTAGGGATCTTCTGCAAACCGATGACCGTAGGGTCATCCGTCATGGTGAACTCGACAGGGACAATCTTGTCGAAGGCAAGCTCAGGCTCGTCAGGCGTGTCGGTGCGATTGTTCTTGATGCGGTTCTTCTGCATCGAAGCGAGCGCCCGGAAGTCGCCAGCAGCCTTGGCAGCCTTGCGGTCCTCGTCTATCTCCTGGTTAACTTTCCACCGCCAGAATTCCTTGGAGGCGGCATTGAGGTTGCCAAGCATGAGCTGACAGAGATGGATGTCATCGTATGCCTGGCTCTCGCTGACCCCGAACATCGCCTTGTCCTGCTCCACCATCTCCTTCACAGTGTATCGAGGATATCGAAGCCAGAAGGCATAGCATCCTCTCAACCTCTCCACCCTCGCCTTGACAATGGCAGAGAGGTGAAGGTCTTGAAGTTCATCCTCGTTGAGAGGCATGTACTTCATATAGTCATCGACATTGACCGGTAGGCTCATATCTAACTGAGATTGGCAATGATCTGGGAGAGCTGCGACATGACGGACTGATAAGCACCGGGAGATCCGACCTTGGCAAGCGCACTATTGGACGTGCGCAACTCATTGGCGGTTTCCGCCAACCCTCTGAGATATCGCTTGCGATATGGTGAGCGAGGCTCCTGCAGCTCCAACTGCAAGGCAGACACCTCGTCTATGGACAAGTTCATCAAGATGGGAACCTCCTCAACAGGTGTCATCGCCTTGCCCAGGTCATAGACCGTCTGAAGGAGCAACTTGCTCTCTTCGAGGTAGGGAAATTGTCGTCGTATCATCTAACAAATCATTGAGCATATTATGAACATCGAGATATACATCCCTCTCCGTGGTGAGGAAGGTGCACTCAGCACGGTCACCATAGGTCTGATTCTGGGATGTAATCACTGTAACTAACCACTCATCGTTAGCGACCAAGACTATCTTGGAATGGTTAAGCGTCAGCTTCACCACATCAAAAGCCTCTGTCATCAAACGACTTAGCCTTAAAGTCTTACTTGAAGCTTTAACGTCAGCCACTAACGTAGAGGACTTGACAAGTCCTCGCTTGCGGAGGTTGACCATGCCACAAAGAAAGGCATCTGAAGTGGAGAAAGTGGTGACAGCCACATGAGCCGCCCCCGTCTGCCCCAATATCCAGCCCAACAAGCCGAGGGTGTGAAGTCCCTGACCAAGATAGGCTTGGGAGCTATTCTGACGGAGCGGCTTCAGGACCTGTTGAATCTGCTTGGCTCTCATCAGTTTTTTCCTCTGAAGGTATCTCCATGCCCGCCTCCTTGATCTTGGCAAGGGTTTCTGGCTTGATGTCTGCCTTGGCATCGAGCAAGGTATGGACACGCTGCTCCACGTTGGCTTGCAACTTGGCAGCCTTCTCCACCTTGCCATCCACCTTCAACTGAATCAACTTGTCAAGGTTCTTGGCTAAGTAGGAACGTGCGTTGCCTATGGCATTGGCAGAGGCTATGACTTCTGCCTTAGGCTCAGGAGTCTCTGGCTCCTCGCCACCAGGCTCGGCATGGTCATACTGCTCCATGCCCTGCTTGTAGGCATAATACTCCGTCTTGAGCGTGAGGAGCATCTTCTGGAACTCCTCGTTGGCGGCATTCAAGCCCTCGTATCTATCACATGAGAGCTGGTAAGCCTTGCACGCCTCGAAAAGTTCCTTGATGCGCTTCCATCTCTGACAGTTAGCCTCCCAAATCTCCTTGATCTCTTCGGGTAGCTGGTCATGGTCCGCACGCTTGCCCTTGGCAATGATGGCGGAAGCATCGATGGAATCGGTATTTGCGGCATCCACCACAGGCAAATGCGGAGCCACATCGGCTGCGAGCTTGTCTGCGTCAGCGGTCACGTCGGATGCTCTCTGCAAGAGAGGAGTCACCTCGCCATCAAACTTGTGCACCTCGTCGAGCGTCATGCCCTTGATGCGATAACCATAATGCTTCTGAAGCTCATACTTGAGATGCTCAAGCATGTGCTGAGGTCGCAGCATGATCTGCTGGTAGAGATGGCGGTTGTTGTTCATCTGCAGGAGCAACATGGCGCCCTCACGTATATTGTCATCAGTGTGCTCGCTGTCGAACCACTGCTTTATCTTTTGTGTGAATTTTTCGTCATTCATATATGCGAAAACTTAAAAGGCGAGGCGAGCCACAGATAGCATCGCCCCGCCATGGAATGTTTAACTGAAACTTATCATGTAAAATAAAAGCCTATCCCTCGCTCACAGTCTTCAAGTCACCAGTCTCTCCAGAGTAGGTGCCCTCAGATGTAGGGATGTCACCATAGTAGAAAGGCGGCAAGGTCTCGCACCCAACGGACAACTCCACAGTCGTGTTGGTCTCATCGGTCACTGACGAACCTGAGGACTGGGCAGGTGAGACGGCGCACTCGAAGTTGTCGTCCCCGAACTGACGGCACTTGCCGTTGCGCTGTGGAATCAACGCAATGACATCCTCGTTGAGAAGCATGGAAGCGAGAGCCGACTGCTCCTCCTCTGTGCCTGGGAATGTGAGCGCAAGTTTGTTGAGCATGGTCTTGGAGCCATTCTCCCCCTGTGACTCGGAAGAGAAGTTGGACTTGTCGGTGGCGAGGTATGCCACAATGAACTTCTTGTCAGCAGCCATCTTGTGGGACTCCTTGATGACAAGGTAGTCCTTCATGGAAGCAGCCTTCTCCAGCTGTGGCTTGGCGAGCTGCGTAATCCAACGGCGTGGAGACAGGAAGACTCGACGACCCGTGCCAGGCAATCTCTTGGCGCCAGGGCACTTGAGGAGATCCTCGTAGAGGTCAACGGCATCAGTGCAAGATTTCTTTGTATCTGCCATATTATATATATAATGTGTTATCGAATGATGTGACTCCTACTCAGTAGGAATCTCATCATAACCAAACAATATCCTCTCCTTGGTGATGGACTCGAACTGCGTGCCGAAGTACATGGTAGCCACGAAGTCAATCAAGAAGTGAGAAACGAGCGAGTTCTGAAACTCGAAGCTGCAGTTGGTGCCCTCGGTGGCAAGACCCATGAGCATGTTGCTGCCCGGTGTGATGATCTTGTAACCAGACGGCATGTTGTCAAGACCGATGAGGGTGCAATTGCTGCATCCATCCAACTTTGTCTTGCCGAACTCGTTGTTGTAGTTGACATTGCCATAAACGCTGCGATAAGCACGCTGATAAAGCATCAAGTCGTTGCTATTCAAGAACATGTAGGTCTTGATATTCTTGAGTTTTTGGTCAGCGGCATCATAAAACGCCTCCAACGCATCGACCGCATTGACATTTGTCAGCTTGGTGGTTTGGAAAAGGTTACCCTTATCGACTGCGACGCTCTTGTTTTTGACGATTTCCTCGTCAGAAATGGTCTTGAAGCCATTGAAGAGATCCTTGGTCTTGGTGCCAGAATCATTGCGTTTGGCAGTGAAGAGCGTATTGAAGAAGCTCTCGCCCACCTTGCCAAAAAGGTAAGCCCCGACAAGCTTGGTGATAGGTTGGTTTTTGAGTGCATCGCCCTGGAACACATTTGAGCCAAAGATGGACTCACGGACAGCATTAGGCTCAAAAGGCTTGATGCCAGAGCCCAAGAAGGTCTCCAAGGTGCGACCCGATATCGTAACACCATTCTCATCTGTGCGAGTCAGAGAGTATGGTCCAATCTCCATGTCTCCATGAAGTTCACCCACTGTTTCCTTGCCACGAACGCCGATTCGGCGACTCATGTATTTAGCGACCTCGTCCAAGGCACGCGAAGGAATCTGAATCAAGTCCTTGCGATACTTGGCATAGCTGGTGTTCAGTGAATCAGGGGTAATCTGAATAGTGCTTCCTTCAGTAGCCATATTAATTAATCTGCTTCATAGCATTATACAACTGACCAGCGTCAAGATCTTGCTCACCCTCGTCCACATGCTCCCCGGTCTTGGCACCCGGTGCTTTCTTGAGGTTGGCTATCTCCTGGTCTTTTGCCTCGATGTCTTTGTCCTTGTCTGCCAACTTCGCCTCAAGGTCCTTGACCTTGTCGTTGGCAGCGGTGAGGTCAGCTGCCGTATCGGTCAGCTTTTTCTCCTTCTGGGCAATGGCATCCTCAATTTTCTGCATCTCTGCATCGGTGAGTGTAATCTTCTCATCGGTCACCTCAAAGTCATCCTTGCGATCAAGGATGGTTTGAAGGTTGAGGAATTTCTTCTTCATGTCATTTAATTTGGTGTTATTCTTGAAGAACTCCTTGACCCCATCGATTACCTGGGCCATGAAGTTCTTGGATGGTTTGCCATCTTCGGTCGGCTTGGAAATAGGAGGAAGTCCCAAGTCATGGCAGTAGGAGTTGGTAAATCTCTTGGCGAGATTGGTCTGTCGCTTGCTGTCCTCCTCATCAAGATCTCTTATCTCATCTATCAGCCCCATCTCCAAAGCTTGCTCAGGTGTCATCCAATTTTCCTTGCCCATCTGCTCCAGGATCTCGTCGGAAGTCTTACCTGATCTCTGGGCATAGACAGAAGCGATTACCTTGTCGATGGTATCGAGGTCGTCACGCTGCTTCTGGAATTGCGCTATCAGCTGGTCAAGCTTCTCCTTGTTGGCCGACTCCCAGACGGTGACTCCCGTGGACGCATTGTGGATGAGCATGGTGCTGCCAACACTCATGGTGACGTGCTTGGCACCCATGCAAAGAACCGTGGCTATGGATGCAGTCATGCCCAACACATGGATGTTGACCTGACCATGATCCTTGATCAGTTGATAGATGGTGAGACCCTCATCAACGAAACCACCCGGTGAAGAGACGGCAATATCCACCTTCTCATCGGAATGTGCGTCAAGAAAAGCCTTGACATCCTTGGAGCGAGTGCCATAAGTGCCTGTCCACCAATCGTAGCCAGCCCCCACAGTACCGCATATCATCATACCGTATTTCATGCGCTAATCTTTTTTGATGCAAAGATAAGCACGGCAATTGCCAAGAGAAAATACGTCAAATCACTGTATGCGCGGTGCCTTGCGTGTAGCAACCCACTGCACCGTGACCTCCGTCAACGTGCTCGAAGCATAGGAATCGGGATGCACCACCGAAAGATTTATCGTCGGATAAGGTCTCGAAGGAATGCCGATGAGGTATCTGCGACTGTCTATGTCTGTGAGCAGATAAGCATAGATGCCAGACAAATCGACCTCGTCCTCACACGTGCGATATACCAACTTATGTGTATATATGCGCACTTTCTCGTCATATTTGTCAGAAATCTCAAGCTTGGCAGGACGGAGGAACTTGACATTCTCCCACTCCAAGTTATCAGGAAGTGCAAAGGTCTTATGCCCCAGAAGCGCACCGAACGGCAACTTGGAGATTTGAATCCTCTGAATCTTGGTTATATAATTAAGATATCTCATAATGGAAAAGATTTCGTGCTTGTTCGCAACTGTTCGCAGTTGTTCGCACCTGTTCAAAAAAAGGGTATATGGTAGATGAGTTTTTGGTGTTAATTAATGTTACTCCTGCTCCTTTTGTTATTGAAGAGGTTAATGCCCTGCGACTGGTAGGCCTTGCGCATGCGATACCATTTCATGCGGATGGTCTCGGCATAGTCTATGTCGATGCCGTGGTTTTGGCACCAGGCACGGAAGGCAGACATCTTCTTGCAGGAGGTATCACTCAAATCTCCAAGGTCACTCCACATATTGTTGCGGAACAAGTCATCCAAGCTCTCACTTAAAGCCTGCTTGCCATAGGTGGAAAGATAATTGTATGTCTCCGGGCTCTTATACTTGGATGCCGGGATGCAGATGGCCACTGATTTTGCAGATGGCTGGTCAGGAAGGTTGTTGCATGGGCGCTTGGTGGTAAGCCTGCGGATGACAGCATTCTCATTGCTGGAAGCAGGAAAGACCACGGGGTCGCCAAAAGAGTTGGTGAGCCACTGCTTCATGTATGGCTCGACATCGAGGTAAATAACAAATTTGCTCATGAAGTATATATTGAATTATCTCCGCAAATTTAGGAAAAATAATCAATAAAACACCGCAATTATAGGATTTTCTTCAAGAAGACAAGGAAATATCTGCATTTTAGGGTGAAAAACGACATAATATATTGAAGATACCCTCAAATGCCCGTTTCAGTTGTGGCATTTGTGGCATTTTAGATAAGTATCTGATTATCAGATATTATCTTATTTATATAAATGCCACATTCAATCAATAAAATGCCACAATGCCACAACCCTCTCATCACCTTGTCACTCGTTGCCACAAAGTGCCACACAAATGCCACATTGCCACACGCTCATAACCTATTGATTTTCAATGCTGCCACAGTTGCCACAAGTGCCACATCATTTTTTGACACGTATGTATATAAGGAGAACACAGACCTCCGCACAGCAAAAAGCCCCGTGGAAGAACACTTTCTTCCCCAGGGCTCAGGATATGATCTAAACAAATAACTAAAAAACTAATGCGGGCATCCCTGCCTCCTCTAATTCTCTATCGGTCATAGCATAAGGGTCTTTGGGTTGCCTCTCCTCGTCACCGGCCTCGGTCTCGAAGTCAATGCCGTATCTCTCAGACACCATCTTGTAATCAAAGCACAGCGGTCTATCCTTGTACCAAACTGTTTGGCGGCCTACCACATTGCCACCAGCATCCAACTTCTCCGTGGTCTCTGGCAAGCCATTGGGAGCGAACTTCTTGAATCGCTCCGCATTCTTGGCCGTGCCATAGAACTCCGGACCTATCTGCAGGTAATGCAACAAAGACTCCTTTGGCAGGAGATTGACATCCATGGAGCGACCTAACTTGCGGTATATGGCCATCGTGATGTCCTTGCGTATCATGAGGACACTCTTGGGCTGTGACCAGTTGTCGAGCTTGGTCTTGTTGGTGGAAAGATTGCCCACCAACTTAATCTTGAAATCTTGGTCCTTGCGAAGCTCGCCCATCTGCACGGCAGCGTTGATGATATTCCAGAACCCGGCCACCTCGTCGGTCGAGTTGCACATGGAGTTTTGACGCTTGATGTCAGCCACCACTACATCCAGCAGTTCCTCATAGGTGAAAGGAAACTCAATATAATCACGGATGGCCCAATAGGCCGCCATGATGACCGTCCAATTAGTCATGATGCGATTGAGGATGTTATCATTCTCCAACGCATTCTCCATATCCTCGGAAGCCTTCTTCCAAGCCAGGCCGAAAGCAGCCTGAAACTGTTCCCTGTGCTTGAGCAACTGAAGCGTGATGTGCGTGGCACCTATCTGGCGATATCTCTCCAATTCGGCGAAGTGCTGCTTCTCCTCACGTGTATGCTCGCCCTTGTCAAAGGTAAGATAGACAATGCGGGTGAAGAGCGCAATATCTGCAGTCGGCATCTCCTGGCCTGTCAATATGATGCCTGAATCAACCTTAGCTTGCACTAACTTCTTGTCCTTCTCCATGTTCATCTTGGTACGGCCAATACCATTCCAGAGATCTTTGAGCCACTGAACCTTGCGATTGTCTATGGCATTCTGGTATTCATCGATATGCACAAGGGCATCATTGACACTGCCCACATAGTCTGACAAAGCAGGCATGGAGGCGTTAGAGATGGAAAGAGGCTCATACTTGGTCTCATACTTATAGAAGAAATTCATGAGCGTTGCCGCGAACTCAGTCTTGCCACATCCCTTCGGGCCAAAGGCATTGAGAAGCGGAAAACTTCTCGACTTGGTGATGACAACATCTCGAAAAAGCGTGGCGATGTAGAAGCACAAGCCCACCTTGCCATTGTCACCAAAGACCTGCACGACCTTGGAGAAAAACTCAGCCTGACTCGTTGGCGAGTCCGTCAACTTCTCATGTCTGAACTTTTTTTCATTGACATACAACTCTCGGCTGTCGATGTTGAGCTTGCTCATGGCAGGAAGGTAGAATTTGCCCGTCCCCAAGCGCAAGATGCCCATGTCGTCGATGGGCACCCACGAGCCTTGCTCGATGGCACCATTGCAAAAGGCATAGAACCCCTCACGCTGCCACCCCAACTGTTTGATTGGATCTGCGGTCTCCGTGACTCGTCCAAGATAGCCCAGCAACTTGATGAGCTGCTCATCCTTGGCCATCCAGATATAATCGCCCATGCCAAAGAGACGCTTGCGAAGCGAACTGCTCGATGTAATCTCCTCCATGTTCAGCTCTATGAGGCGTGGCTGCGTCTCGGGATTGTTGTTGTTTATCTCGAAGAGACGAACAGGATTGAAGTCATCACGGATGTGGAATAGGGGCTTCAGCTTGAAATTGCTCCACTGCACCTCGTCACCCTCCTTGTTGGTACCGAAATAGGAATTGTCATGCTCGGTGAAGCCGAACTCACGCAACATGCTCATGTCACCCTTGCGCTCCTTCTCCTGCTTCTCCGCCACGGCTGCGGTCTTGGCCCGCTTGAGGGTATTTTTCCATTCGCGGTTATGGTTGTACTTCTTGCAGAGTGCCTCCAGATAGCTGCCTTGTGTATCCTCGTCCCTAATCAACATCAGGAGTGAACATATATCGGCAATGGCAGCCATGCGATCCTCTGTGGTATATTCCTCTATGTCCTCCGGCAATGGCCAATATTTGCGTGTGCAATACCAGAAGATAAACTCCTCATCTCGCATCTGGTCAAAGTGCCCCTTGTCTTTTATCCAAGAGTCAGGGTCTTCCTTCTTGGGCGCAGGATAGTCTATCGGAATCTCTCTCACATTGACTGTGAAGCCCGCTTGCAGGGCGGCACGCCCATTCTCGAAGACATTTGCCGTGCCAGCTGGCCACTTGTTGCCATCCTTCAGTGTGTCAGCATCTGGGATGAAGATGACCTTGCGAGCCATCTTGAAGAGCTGCTTCAGCTGGTTGGGTGTCCACGCCCCACCAAGACTTGCCACTGTGTTGAGAATGCCTATGGACTGAAGCTTAATGACATCGGGACCGCCCTCCACCAAGTAGAACTTGTCTTGAATGCGTGCTTGCTTCTGCGCAATGTTGATGCCAAAGACAGAGGTGTCCTTGTGATAAACCAAGCTGTTTTTGAGATTGAGGTACTTGCAGATATCCTTGTTGTCGGACATGGTGCGAGCGGTGAAACCTATGACACGGCTCATCTTGTCATAGATAGGGATGGTATATCGGTCGCGTAACATGGCATACTTGCCATGCTCCCCCTCACCTATGAGACCGACAGTCTCCAGAATGTCGAAGTCAAGCCCCTTGGTCTTCGCCCAGGCCAAAAAACCCTCCTTGGGCGCATAGCCTATGCCAAACGTCTCGATGGCATCCTCGCCCCAACGCTGCTTGACCGCCTGTCTCGCCCTGACCGCCCCTGGGGTATTCTCATGGATGCAGTCCACGAAATAAGACTGGGCATAGCTGAGGACGATGCGCAACGCATCCTGCTCCTTCTGCTTCTCAATCTCCTCGTTACTTGGTTTCCAATCATCCTCGATGTCCTCGTTGAGGTATTTCTTGGCCAAGTTGCGGCAAGCTATCGGGAAAGGCAAATCATTCTCCAACTTGCGATACAAGGAGACGACATTGCCCCCTGTATGGCACCCGAAGCACCGCCAGGTATTCGTGGCGGTGTCAACATAGAAAGACGGGTCACTCTCATGATGGAATGGACAGCAAGCCCAATGCCTTGTCCTGCTCTTCTTGGTGAAGGTGATGCCACCATTCTCGGCAACCTCAAGGATGCTGACATCACTGATAATTCTGTCTATAATATCTTGTTTGATCATATCACTAAAATTGTAATGCAAAATTAGAATGTATATCCAAACTTGGAAAATACTAAACAATCTTGCCCATAATCTGGTCTATATCCTGGTTGACGTAATAGCGCAACCTTCTCTCAAAAGTCATGCTACGCTCCAGTATAAGCGCGGTCAAGGCATCCTTATATCCCCCCGATTATTCCATCGGCTCATAGTCTGGCTATCTGTCCAGAAGCGAATTGGTCTATTGGATTTTTTCATATCTTAGGTCTTTTGAAATTAGAACACTTGGAATTGGCCATGAAGAAATCATAGTCATGCTCGCTCTCGATATCCCTGTACAGTTCTCGATGTGAGCAGCCCCAGAACTTGCAGGTATTCCCCTTAGACCAAGCACAAGTATTATGGCTCGAAATGAATGTCTTTTTCTTCATAGGATAAACATGAATTGATTATTTTGTGCTCCACGTAAACCTTCAGCTTCATGCACCAGGAACCATTGATGCATTTGCGCTTGTGCTTGCATCTCTGACAAATCATAGGT
>DJOI01000041.1:0-198 GCA_002439605.1 Candidatus Segatella mututuai
GTACCCAATTAAGGATATAGGTCACGCAATCATCAATGTTCTTGTCGGGGTTGTCATACTTGGCTGCAAAGAGTTCGTCCTCCATTGCACGCTCCTCCAAATAGGCTTGTATCGTTCTCTTGAAATAATCTGTAGTGTTCATATCTGATGTTGTTAAAGGGTTCGTTACTTGTGATAGATGATGTCGCAGTCCTCAAC
>DJOI01000041.1:358-5274 GCA_002439605.1 Candidatus Segatella mututuai
ATACGGATTTCCTCGTCTGTCAATCCGCTTGCATCGCCATTGATAATGTAGCAGAGTGACCATGTAGGTATCGCTTCAATGCTTCTGTTCATATCGCTTAATAGTTTAAAGTGTCAATAACCAAATAAAAGTCCCAATCAGCACCGCCACCGAAAAGACGGATATGAGGATGCCGAAGATGAGCCTAACCACTCCCAATATGACTTCACCGACCATGCAGAGAGCCATATATCCCAACCAAGCCACCAAAGTGATGAGGGTTGAGCCGACCGCAGAGAGTAATCTCCACCAAGTCTGTGTTATGTTGATGTTTGTTGTCATATAGCCTTGAATTAAATTTATTTGCGGTTCCGGGAACTGAAGGGAAGTTCTCGTTTCTTCACCTTTTTGCCGCTCCCTTTTCCGACATTTTTTTTGCGTCTTCCTGTCGCATCGGTCGTTTCGTTTCAGGTGCCTTTCAAGGGCGGCGAGGCTGGAAATACAAGGTTTTTCGGACAAAATACTACCCAACGGCGTGGAGATTTTTCCGAAAACCAAAGGCTCGACCTTTTATTTCCAAAGCCCGCTGCCATACCTTTGCACCTGCACGATAACGATTGATGCCCAAGGAAAGACCTTGTGGAGGAAAGGAATTCAGAGCGGCAATGAAATGAGAAACTTCACGGAAGTTTTGGGACTGCACGATTATCGCACACTTATTTCGAGAAAATGGATTTCTCGTCTTACATTTTTTTAGGTCAACAATGCAAAACGGTCGAAATATTTGGCGGTTTGAATGGTTTTACTTATTTTTGTGCCCAAAGTTTGACGATTATGGCAAAGAAGAAACAACCACAATATCAAGAGATGTCGCTTTTCGATGATTCCTTCTTCGGGGATGGTTCGTCGAAAGGTGATGATTTGGCATCCGCTGAGGAGAAAAAGGAAACAGAGATTCCTGCCAAGAAGAAAAGTAAGAAGCAACTGTATTTTGAGGAACTAATGGAGAATGCTCGTCGGCAAATGGAGGAAACCGAGCGAACGGGTAATGTTGTGTCAATCTCGATACCTATTGCTGATGATGGGAATGCAGGGCAAGCAAAGCCCCAAAAGGTGATTGATGAGAAGGTGCGGGTTCGTGGCAAGAAGCAACGTCTGAAGGTGACTTTTGCCGATGGAACGGAAATCTGCGATGTGAGCGCTACGGTTACGATGATGCAAGCGATAGATAAAATCGGCGTGGAGCGAGTGGCTGATTTGGGAATGGAAGTGTGCCATGTGCCTTTGGTTTCCCAAGCGATAACTCCTCGATATGCAGAATGGACCAAGGAGATAAAGCCTGGGTGTGGTTGGTATCTGATGGCTCAGAGCGACACTAAGCAGAAATATATGCAGCTGAAATCCATCTTCCTTCAATTGGGAATCAGTGCGAAGATAGAGATTGGAGATTTCGAGGCTTTTGCTTCAGACAAGAACGAGGGCATGCGAAAGGTTCACAAGAAGAAGTCGAAGCTATGTGTCACCTTTGCCGATGGTTTTGTGATTTGTGATAAAGACCATCAGCATGTGTATCTTGGTACGATTCGATATGTAGGTATTGATAAGGTGAAGAAGATCAACCTGCAGGTAGCTGGCAAGCCTATCATTGCGAAAGAAAGAAAATCGACGAGCCAAATCCAACTCTCTACAGGCGAATGGCTTACCGTGCCACCGCAAGCCAAGGACAAGTACAAGATATTAAAGGTCATCTCGTCTATGACCCATACTCCGTTCGAGGTGAAGATCATAGAGTGAAAATCTAAACGAAAAAACAGGCACGCCGCAAATCGCTTGCGGCGTGCCCTCAATAAAAGAAACCTTATAGTCAAATAGAAAATTAGCTGATTCTGATTTCAGAATGAATCAAACTACTGAAAGCTCTTATTAATATTTCGTGTTCTGTGGGTCGAAGTTGGTCCAACCTGCCATCCAGTTGTTGCTGCCATCGAAGGCACCGATGTAACTTACGGTGTCGAAACCTGTCCAACCTGTGAAGGAAGCGGCACCGAGCAATGGACTGTTTGCGAGAGGAGTGTAACCATCTGCGCCTACCAATGAGGTCCAAGTGTCGAAGTACTTGTTGCTCTTCTCAGAGAAGAAGAAGGTGTTGCTGTATGACTTCTGGTTCTCGTCGATGACTTTTTTGTTAGCTGCATCGTAGAGCACATCATCGTAAATCTTATTGGCATCGCTACCCACAGCGTCCATTCCTGCGAAATATACGTTCTGGAGTTTGAACTTGCCAGCCTTGGCATCCTGTACGCTGCTACCCTTTTCGCCGTCAACAATCAAGCCGATAGGCCAACCGAGAGCCACGGAGTTGATGCAGTTGAGGTTAGAGGAACGGCGGATTTGCATGGCAGACTGGAACTTGCCGAGACCAGAACCGTTGTTTGGATAGTATTCACCTGCGGTGATGTAGCCATTATTGCCGTTTTTGTCACTGGTGGTGTTCTGGAACTTGTCGTCCAAAACCTTTGGACCCACGAAGGTGATGTTGGAGAATGTGGCTGTGGTGTGTGGGTCAACGGTAGCACCGTCAGCGCAGTTGTCGCTCTCGAAACCATTGCTCTGAGAAACGTCGGCTATCTTGCTGTCGCGAAGCGAGAGACCATACTGTACCTTGCCAGAGAAACCATTGTCGGTGTCGAAGTCATCGTCCCAGCCCTTGTAAGCTACGAGATACTTGCAGTTCACGGTTCCACCAAACCACTCGAAGGAGTCGTCGTTGGAATAAGATACCTGTACGTGGTCGATCTGTGTGCCAGAACCAACGGAACCCAAGGTCAAACCATTGATTTCCTTGTCCTTCTGGAATGGATAACCAGCGAACTCGATGCGAACATAGCTCAAAGCACCCGAGTTGTCGGCATCGTCGTTGCCACCATGCTTGGTGCGAGGACCACCCTCAATCTGTTGTTCGCCCTGGTTGGTCTTGGCTTTGCCACAGAGGATGACGCCGCCCCAGTCGCCTGGCTTGCGACTTCCTGCTGCTTCTTCGGAAGTGAATACGATAGGAGCATCTTTGGTTCCCTTGGCGATGAGCTTGCCGCCACGTTCTGCGATGAGGGCAGCTTTGGTCTGCTTGTCGCCCTTGATGATGGTGCCAGGCTCGATGGTGAGCTCTGCTCCGTCAGCGATATATACCCATCCCTTGAGGAGATAAGTGCCTTTCTTCAGTGTCTGCTTGCCTGTGAAAACGAACTCCTGGTCGCCATTGCCGATTTCTGTTCCATTGGCATCTTCCTTGCCGTCCTGGCTGAAGAGGATGTGGTCGCAAGCCTTCAAGCCACCGTCGGTTGTCCACTTGTAGTCAACTGATGGGTTGCTTCCGCCACCGTTGTTACCATTGTCGTCGTTGTCGCTGCTGCTGCAACTGCTCAATAGGGCAGATGCTGCGAGGATGCCTATGCATCCCATGAAATACATCTTGTTCATCATTGTTTTCTTGTTTTGATAAAACATCTTATTCTGAATATTCAATTAGAATTTATAAACTGCGTCTATTAGAATTTATATATGGCTTGCAATCCGATGTTTCTGCCTGGCTTGTAGCATCTCGAAATCTCTTCCACTTCTTTCTTTCTGCCGTCGCTGTAGGTTACATCGGCGAACTGCTTGTAATATATCTTCTCTGCCAAGAGGTCTCTTACGTTGAGCTTCAGCTCCAAGTGGCTGCCGAACTTCTTGGCGAGCGAGAGGTCGATGGTGTTGCGAGGCATCTCATAGCTGTGAGGCACTCTTGCGTTGGTGTCGTCGCCAGAGCTTCCCTCGCTTCTGCCCACACCGATGATTCGCTTGCCGATGCGGTTGTAGAGCAGGGCGATGTCCATCTTGAGGGGTTCATTCTTGTAGAAGATGCCCGTGTTGATGAGATAGGGCGACTGTCCTTGCATCGGACGGTTCTCCTCCTTGGCTCCTTTCTCGAACTGTACCTTGCTCTTGATCAATGCTCCGTTGAATGACCAGGAGAAGTCCTTTAGCCCGATGAAGTCGAGGTTCTTGCGGATGTCCAGCTCCACACCATAGTTGTTGGCGCTCTTCGCATTCTTGTAAGAATAGATGAGGTCGGTGCCGCCAGCCACCGTGTAAGTCCACTCGATAGGCGAGTCGAAGTGTTTGTAGAAGACTGCCAGCGAGATGAGCTCTCCACGGGATGGATACCACTCATATCGCAGGTCGAGGTTATCGACGTAGCAGTTCTTCAACTCTGTGTTTCCCTGCACATTGCTGGCAAGGTCGAAGTCGTAATACACCGACGACGATACTTCACGGAATTCAGGTCGGTTAATGCTGCGGCCATACGACAGGCGCACCTGGTGCTGGTCGCTGATTTTGTATGTTGTGTTGAGAGACGGAAATATATCATCGGTCTTGTAATGGCGGCTCGTCTCGCTCTTCTCGTAGTCGCGGGTGTTGGAGATGAGTTCCATGTCGTTGTGCTCGAAGCGGACACCGGCGTGGATGCCGAGTTTGCCAAAGGGGAGAGACATCGCTAAGTATCCTGCGCCCAAGGTGTTGTGTCCGCGATAGTTGTTGCGCATCTGCTTCTCCTCCAAGAGGTACAGCTTGTCGTATCCCATGTTAGCCTCGTCGCTGAGCAGGGTAGGGATGTCGCTGTGGCGGAAGTCGGACGGCATATTGTTGTCGGAAACATTCCAGTTGTAGATGAAGTTGCGAGTCTGGTACTGGCGAGAGCGATATTCCCCATAGGCACCCACTTGCAAGTCTGGCTCGAAGTTGCCAAACTTGAAGTGGTGCTTGTCATTGATTCCAAGAGAGAGAATGTGCTCGTCGAGTTGGGTCCACTCGCGGGATATGTCGTTGCCGGTGCTCAGGGCATAAACGCCCGATTCGAGAGCATCGTCGATGAGGTATCTACGACGGTCAGGCAAATG
>DJOI01000041.1:5319-7263 GCA_002439605.1 Candidatus Segatella mututuai
CGGTTGGCATACGCATACCCGATGCTCCAATCAAGGGCGTCGCTGGTGAAGGTGTGCTTGCCGGTAAGCTGACCGTTATATGTAGTTCGACTGCGGTAGTAATACTCTGCGCTTCGTTCCTGGTTCGACTGTGCGCTCACGCCATCTCGCCAGGTGTATCGGCTGGTAGCCAACTGGTTGAAGATGTTTTTGAGCTGGTACTTGTGATTGCCGTCCTTCGAGAGGAAGGTGAAGTTGAGCATTGCTCCGAGTCTCACATTATTATTGTATTGGTCGTCGACAGAGTGACGAAGATAGTTAGGCTTGTCGTTAGCCGCATCATAGATGCCAAAGAGGTTGTTCTCCATGTTGGTGTAAGTGCGGTATTCGTTGGTGTAGTTGAGGGCGGCGAGCATGCCGAGCGTTCTCCCGCCCAAGTTCCAACGATGGTTGAGGCTGGCGGTAAGCTTCAGGTCGCCTATTGGTTTCTTGCTCTTTATGCTCCAGTCGTTGTTCAGATGGTTGCCGAGGAGAGAGGTGGCATAGTCGCCCACGGGGTTGCCGTTGGCATCGAGCTGAGGCTTCAATGCAGCGTTGATGCCACCGTGGAGGCTTCTCAGTCCGTTGTCGAAGCCGAGGAAGTCGGTGCCAGAACCTTTCGAGTAAGAGAAGTCCTTGAAAGCGGTCGAGGTGTTCCAGTTGCCTCCCACGGATAAAGAAAAGCTGTTTTCTGCCGGAATCTCCTTGGTGTTGACGATGATAAAACCGCCCGAATAGTCGGCAGGATATTCCGCGGTTGGGCTTTTCACGATAGTAAGGTTGTCGATTTGCGAGCTTGGGATGATGTCGAAGGAGAAAGCCCTGGAGTCGGCCTCCGAGCTTGGCACGGCTCCACCGTTCACCCACACGTTGTTGTAACGCTGTGATAGTCCTCGCACCATCACGAACTTGTCGTCGATGAGGCTCACGCCTGGCACACGGCGGATGACCTCTCCTGCGTTCGTATCCTGCGTGCGAGATATTTCTTGTGCCGAAACATTGCTCACGATGACGGGACTGTTCTTGGCTACCTGTATCATTGCCGCATCCGTATTACGCCTTTCCACTGCGGTAACGGTAACGCCTTTCAGTTGCTGTTCATCTGGTTGCAAAGCGATGGTCAGGTTTGCATCCTTCATCTGAACCCCGTCAATTTTTAGAGTTTTATACCCTACATATTTAATATATAATGTATAAGTACCATCTTTTTTCAATCCGTCGAACGAAAAGTTTCCGTTCACGTCGGTTACGGCCTTCACATCGGTTCCTTCTATGCTGATAACGGCTCCGATGAGTGTCTCCTTCGAGTTTTTGTCGATTACGACTCCCTTGAGTTGTTGCGCCCATGCCTGTAAACTTACAGCCGAAAGCAATCCCAAAGCAATGATTCCCCTTTTTAGTTTCATAACATCATTTCTTTCTTATTACGGTTGCAAAGGTACGATGGTTATGTTACAGGGCGTTTGCAACGAGGTTGAAAGGCATTGACGAAACTGATACAATGATGTTACAGCCGGAAATGGCAGAAGAAGGCTGCTCTTGGGCGCAATTAGAAAAGGAGGGTGTGCCGTCATAAGTCCATGGCACACCCTCCTTCGTCCACATATTATCTTCCTAATCCATGTGGAAGAGTTCTTCCAATGGGATGCTGACGGGCGAATTGTCGGGGTTCACCTCCATGATGTCTGCCATCATGTCCCACCATTTCTGTGTGATGGGATCCACGTTTGTGGTGTCCTGGCTGTTGGTGTCGCTGTCGCACTTCTGGACGGCAAAGAGCAGGTTGGTGTCCTTGTCCCAGAAGATGCTGTAGTCGCTCACGCCCTGGTCCTTGATCATCTGTTTCAACTCTGGCCAAATCGCAGCGTGGCGCTTGGCATACTCCTTTTCGCATCCCTTCTTGAGATACATTTTGAATGCAAATCG
>DJOI01000041.1:7333-8465 GCA_002439605.1 Candidatus Segatella mututuai
GTTAAGTGTTAAATGTTAAGTGATGGATGGACAAAGATAATTCAACATTCAACACTTAACATTCAACATTATATTTAAATCAGTTGTGGCAGGAAGCTTGAGATGATCAAGACAATGATGCCGACAACCAATACGGCAATGGTCTTGGGCGAGCAGCCCTTCCACTCCTTCAGGATGATGCCCCAAACATTGGAGAACACCACGTTGAGCGCCATCAGGATGCAGAACGAGAGCGTCATGAGGGTAGGGGAATCGGTGAGGAAGCCTTTGCCTAATGACAAACCGAAGAACTGACTGTACCACAAGGCTCCAGCCAAGGCGCAGAACACCAAGTTGTTGCCCCAAACTTCTTTCTTTTGATAATCGCCCCAAGTGCCGTTCTTGCTGTTCTGGTAGAAACAGTACACGGCGTTGGTGATGAAACCGCCGAGGGTGACGAGGAATGTGGCAGGCAATGTCTTGTACATATCCGGCGTCAAAGTGCCGAAGTTGATGTCGGCTCCGAAGGCGAGACCCACGTTGAAGCATCCGCTCATGAAGCCAGCCAAGAGGGCAATGGCCAATCCATTCGGGAAATTGAAGTCCTTTACTGCGGCTTTCTTCTCTTCCTCGGAGAGCGAAGAGGCTTTCATCGAGCCCGCCACACCGATGATGGCGATGCCGACGAGGGTGACTACCACTCCGAGGATGACGCTGAAGGTGAGCGACGACAAGGCATCCATCTCTGGGAAGAAAATGTTGAGCAGCACAGGCCCCATGATAGTGCCCAAGCCTGCGCAAGTTCCGAGGGCGATGCTCTGGCCGAGAGCCACGCCTAAGTAGCGCATGGAGAGGCCGAAGGTCAGTCCGCCCACGCCCCAAAGCACGCCGAAGAGCATGGACATTGCCACGTTGAAGCCATATCCGTCGAAAAGCTCGAAGAAGGAATGACCCTCTGGCACGGCGAGCATGGCACCGAAGAACGGCAATATCAGCCAGGCGAACACACCTTGCACAATCCAATAGGATTCCCAACTCCAGTCCTTGATCTTATTGATAGGAACATAGCAGCTGGATTGGCAAAACGCTCCGATGGCTATGATTAAAAGTCCGATGATGATATCCATAATTTAGGTTTTTTAAGTGAAGAGTG
>DJOI01000041.1:8506-35019 GCA_002439605.1 Candidatus Segatella mututuai
GAAGAGTGAAGAACGAAGAGTGTTTTTGGGTGAAGAGTGTTTTTAGTGAAGAGTGAAGAGTGAAGAATCCATGTGCTTATATAGCTATAAGACTATTGGATTCTTCGTTCTTCACTTAAATTCGTTCTTCACTTATTAAATTCGTTCTTTACTTAAACTCGCTTTGAGAGAACCTCGGCCTCGTACTTCTCCACGTCGGCGATGTACTCCTCGCCCACAGGGATGTTGTGCTTCATGTTGAAGTAATCGTAAACGGCGCCGAATGGCAAAGTCTTCTCTTCCTCCAAGAGAGCCAGACGCTGGAAGAACTTGCCTTCGTCCTCGTACTTGCGGAGCGTATCGAGAGGCTCCAAGAATGCCTGCAGCAATGACTTTTGTGCGGCACGCACGCCGATGATGTAAGCGCCGATGCGGTTGATGGAACCGTCGAAGTAGTCGAGGCCGATGTGGGCACGGTCGAGTGCGTTGGCGCGTACCAGCTCAGAGAAGAGGTTGCGGGTTTTGTCGTCGAAGAGGGTCACGTGGTCTGAATCCCAGTGCATTGGGCGAGATACGTGGAGCATCAACTCAGGCACGAAGAGCAAGAGTGAGGATACGGCATCAGATACATTCTCTGTTGGCTCGTAGTGCCCAGTGTCGAGAGTGTATATCACGTTGTTCTTGGCGCAATAGCCAGCGTAGAAGTCGTGCGAACCTACGGTGTAAGCCTCCAAGCCGATGCCGAAGAGCTTGGCCTCCAGGCAAGACTTCATGTCTGGCAACTTTTCTGCCAGGATCTCGTCGAGCGAGTTCTTCAAAATCTCACGATAGCGACTCTTCTCCACGGTGAGGTCCTTGCTGCCATCGTGTATCCAGATGTTCATGATGCATGGGTCGTTCTGGTACTTACCCATGGCATCGGCGATGCGACGGCAACGCTTGGTGTGCTCGATCCAGAACTCACGGATGGCAGGGTCGGGGTTGGAAAGGGAAAGGTTGCCGCTCAATGGGTGGGAGAAGGAGGTGGAGTTGAAGTCGAGCTTCAAGCTATGCTCCTTAGCCCACTGCATCCAACCTGTGAACTGGTCGACGGTAACCTCGTTGCGGTCGATTTTCTTGCCGCCAAACTCGCCGTAGATTTCGTGGAGGTTGAGGCGGAATGTACCAGCCAAAAGACTCTGTACCTTCTCGATGTCCTGGCGGAGCTCATCGACGTTGCGAGCCTTGCCTGGGTAGTTGCCTGTGCTCTGGATGCCACCAGACGCAGCCTCGCCACGCTCGAAGCCCACCACGTCGTCGGCCTGCCAGCAGTGCAAGGAGATAGGAGTCTTCTCCAGTGTCTCGATGGCCTTGTCTGTATCTACACCAAGAGCGGCATAGCGCTCCTTAGCAATCTCGTAATTCTTTAAAATCAAATCTGCTTTCATAATCGTTTTTAAGTTTATTTTGTTGTTTATTGTTATTTTTTTTTGAGTTATAAAGGAGTTTGGAGGAGTTAAAGGAATTGGGAGGAGTTAAAGGAGTTAAGACAAATGTCTTTTTGGTTTTTTACCTTTTCCTTTTGCCCTTTTTCTTTTTTTTCCTTTTACTTTGTTATTTCCAAGAATTTCTCGTAGGCAGCGTCCCAAGCCTCCTTGTCTTGTGGCTCGAATTTCTTGAGCTCCAAGGAGTTGGCGATGATTTGTCGCATCTCCCATACGTCCTTTACCAAGCCCGAGGCCTTCGCCTGTAGCATGATGTTGCCGATGGCGGTGCCTTCTTGGGGCCCAGCCAGTACGGTTACGCCGCAGCTGTTGGCGGTAAACTGGTTGAGATAATTGTTGAGCGAACCGCCACCGATGATGTGGAGCACGTTGATGTCGAAGTCGGCAAACTCCTTGAGCCAAGTGAATACTTGGCGATAGCGGAGGGCGAGGCTGTCGAAGATGCAACGGCATATCTCGGCGTATCCATAAGGCACGTGCTGTCCCGTCCTCTTGCAGTATTCCTGTATGGCCTCTACCATGGAGGATGGGTTGGCGAACGTGGCGTCGTCTGGGTTGATGATGCTCTGGAAGGCAGGTTGCTTCATGGCTTCCGCTTGCAGCTTGGCGTGCTCCAGTTCCGACAAGTCGATGTTGTTGGCCAAGGCCTTGTCTTTCCATTCTTTGCGGCAACGTTCGTAAATCCACATGCCGCAGATGTTCTTGAGGAACCGGGTGGTGCCCTCGATGCCTCCCTCGTTGGTGAAGTTGAGCTTGTAGCTCTTCTCGTTGATGATGGCGTGTTGGGTCTCGATGCCCATCAGGCTCCATGTGCCCGAGCTGAGGTAGGCGAAGCGTTCGTCCTTGGCTGGCACGGCGGCTACGGCGCTGGCGGTGTCGTGGCCTGCCACGGCGATGACTGGCACCGCTCCCAAGCCTGTCATCTTCCGCACTTCCTCCGTCAAGGTGCCGATGATGGTGGCGGGGGCTGTCATCTCTCCGAACTGGGAGCGTTTCAAGCCCAGGCTCTCCACGAGTTCCTCGTCGAGGTCGCCCGTCGCAGGGTTGAGCATCTGGGAGGTGGAAGCCACGGTGTATTCGCAGATGGAACAGCCCGTGAGCATATAGCTCAAGGCATCGGGGATGAAGAGAATCTTGTCCGCGTTCTCCAAGGCCACGTTGCCGGCTTGGCGCATGGCGTAGATTTGGAATATCGAATTGAAGTTCATGAACTGGATGCCCGTCTTTTCGTACACCTTCTCCTTGCTGATTTTCTCGTCGAAGTATTTCTCCATCATGCCGACGGTGTGCGGGTCGCGGTAAGCCATCGGGTTGCGGAGGATGCCTCCGTCTTTGCCGATATATACGAAGTCGCATCCCCAGGTGTCGATGCCGATGCTCTGGATTTCGATGCCACGCTGGGCGACGAGCGCCAAGCCCTTGATGATTTCAGAGTACAGGGCGTAGATGTCCCAATAGAAGTGTCCCCCCGTCTGTATCAAGTTGTTGTCGAAGCGTGTCAGCTCCTCCAAGTCGAACTTGCCTTCCGACAGGGCACCGATGATGGTTCGTCCGCTGGTAGCGCCAAGGTCTACCGCGAAATAGTATTTCTTATTGTTCATTCAAGTAGGTCGTTAGAGTTTTATATGTTGGCAAAGTTAGTCGGAAAAAACAGAAACCGACACGACTATTTGATTTTTCATCCTTGTTTTTTGGCATGGCAATCTTGATGTTGGTAATGGAAAAGAAGACTATCGACGAGCAGATTTATCTTGTGCTTGACAATTGTCTCCATACTGTACACTTCTATCTTGAATGTTTATGATTTCAGTGAATGATGTCTTTGTTGGATGATAATTCATGTTTTTTGAATAATATTGATGGCTGGACATGCGATAAAGGTGCTAATTTTGCGCAAATAATCCCCAATAGGCTATATTTTGGAAGAATATATAATAAGGTATATTATAGAATCATAAAAACCGGTAACAAAAATGATACAATCTAAATTATTGAGTGCAGCATGGATGTCTTGTCTGCTGATATGGTGGCACAGAACCCCCATAGCGTCCAGATGGAACGCTTGGACAGGGGTGTCGTGACCTTGCCAGCACAGGATAAGGGCATCTTTGTGAGCTGGCGTTTGCTGGGCACAGACCCTTCCACTGCCTGTTTTGATGTAGAACGGAATGGTAAGGTAATAGCTTCGCAAATTCGTCGGACCAACTTTACGGACAAGGAGGGCACAACGAAAGATGTGTATCGCATCATCGCCTATCAGCAGAATTTAAAGATGGATGTTGCAGCCCGAAGAGAGGTCTCGAAAGCGGTGAGTCCTTGGAACGATCTTTATAAGTCGTTGCCAGTAAGCAGACCTCAAGGAGGCGTGTCTCCTGACGGACGCACCTATACGTATTCCCCCAATGATTGCAGCGTGGGCGATGTAGACGGTGATGGCGAATATGAACTTATCGTGAAATGGGATCCATCCAACTCGCATGATAATTCCCATAATGGATATACGGGCGAGGTATTTCTGGATTGCTACAAGCTGGATGGCAGACAACTGTGGCGTGTAGGGCTTGGTAAGAATATCAGAGCGGGTGCTCACTATACCCAGTTCTTGGTCTACGGCTTGAATGGAGACGGCAAGGCTGAGCTGATTAGTAAAACATCGGCTGGCTCTGTAGATGGTGAAGGGAGATTCGTGAGCGAGGCGGCTACTGATGAAGAACTCAAGAAGGTAGACAACTACGCCGATTATCGCAATGAGGTAGGTCGTGTCTTGACAGGTCCTGAGATGCTCACTGTGTTCAACGGGCTTACGGGCAAGGCAGTCCATACCATTTGGTATCATCCCAATCGGGCCTTTGGAGTAGGCAGACAAGTGGCTGAAGGTGAACACATACAAGATGGCTATCCTGCATATTCTTCCGTCTGGGGGATAAGAACTACTATGGCAACCGTGGTGAACGATACTTGGCTTGTGTGGCTTATCTCGATGGTTCGAGCAAACATCCGAGTGCTGTGATGTGTCGTGGCTATTACACCCGTTCTTACCTGTGGGCTATCGATTTCGATGGAAAACGATTGAAGACCAAATGGCTTCGCTTCCACGACACCGAATGACTGGCTCGTTACCGACGGCAGAAGGAAAGGTCGTCAAGGAAGCACACGATTAAAAAAATGTCGATACGGACGGCAGGGTAACATGGAAAGTGGTATCGTGAAATTGTGGATGAGACAGGCGTTGCATTCCTCGACCTGCACAACATCGCCGCCGATTCCTACGATAAGATAGGTATGAAGAATACCAAAGCTTATTATAAGAATGACCATACCCATACTTCGCTCAAAGGTGCTCTGCACAATGCCAAGTGTGTGGCCAAGGGTTTGAAGAAAATGAAAAGTCCGTTGGCAAAATATTTGAAATGATAAAGAAAAGCATACAAAAACTAAATTCTGAATAATTTTCCTGTTATTTGTATAATTGTACAGGATTGTTTTAGCTTTTGTTGAATAATTTTGTAGCTGTAAACAATCAGCGGGCTATGGTAGGCTCGAAGAATGAACAATCTTCCAAGCAAACTAACAAAACACTAAATAAAATGAATAACAAACTATTACTAAAAGGTTCAGCTTTGCCTGCAACGCTATTTTGTACGGCATTGATGCTTACCCCCCCATTTTATAGTGTTAGTTCTGCTAAGGCAACGGCGATGGTCGTTCAGCAGACTGGCACCATCAAGGGTACTGTCGTTGACAGTAATGGCGAAGCCGTTATAGGAGCCAGTGTCGTAATCGTGGGACAGAATGCCGCGCAAGGTACAGTGACAGACTTTGATGGTAATTTTATCCTCGACGTGAAACCTGGCACGAAATTAAAGATCAGTTACATTGGATTCGAAACGCAGACGGTTGTAGCCAAGAATGGCATGCAGGTAATCATGAAGGAAGACAATGCTACCAACTTGAAGGCAGTCGAGGTCGTGGCTTACGGTGTGCAGAAGAAGGTGACTGTGACAGGTGCCATCTCCAGTATCAAGGGAGATGAGCTTACAAAGGTTCCTACATCATCTGTAGCCAATGTTTTGGCAGGAGCTGTGTCTGGTATTTCGACCATTCAATATTCTGGTCTACCAGGTGAGGAAGGTGCTAATCAGATTTATCTTCGTGGTAAGGGAACATGGGGTGACTCAACTCCTTTGATTCAGATTGATGGTGTTACCCGAGAGATGAGTGACTTTACCCAGATGGATCCTAATGATATTGAGAGCGTGTCTGTGTTGAAGGATGCTTCGGCTACAGCTGTGTTTGGTGTGCAGGGTGCCAATGGTGTGATTCTTATTACGACTAAGCGTGGTAAGGAGGGGAAGGCGAAAGTGTCTTTCACTTCTACCAATAGTATCGTTATGCCTACCAAAACGGTGGAATTGGCTAACTCTTATCAGTATGCCACCTTCTATAATAAAGCTCAGATGTATGATGGAGCTGAAAGTGGCGTTTGGAGCGACTATGCAATAGAGCGTTTCCGCACGGGGGATGACCCTCTACGTTTCCCAAGTACTGATTGGATGGACTACATCATGAAAAAATCGACTTTCCAAACGCAGAACAATGTCAGCATAACAGGTGGAACCAATAAGGTACGCTATTATGTTTCAGCTGGATTCATGACGCAAGGCGGCTTGTTCAAGGAGTATGACCAGGGTTACCATAATGATTTCCGCTATAAGCGATTCAATTATCGTGCCAATGTAGATATGAACGTGACCAAGACGACTAAGGTAACGCTGAGCCTTTCTGGAAAACTCGATGATTCCAGTCGTCCAAATTCAGGAGGTCAGACTTACAATACCATATTCCGTAATATTTATTATTCTACACCATTTTCTAGTCCAGGTATTGTAGATGGTAAGGTTATCGCTTTATCGAATAAGTCGAATGGATGGAATGATGATGAGCAGTTGGCTTTTGTTGGAGGAAATGGATTGACATCTTACTATGGTACAGGAGCCAAGTATATCAGTTCTAACTCATTTGTGGCAGATGTCTCATTGGATCAGAATCTTGATTTTATAACAAAGGGCTTGACGTTTAAACTGAAAGGTGCTTACAATAGTTGGTACTCTGTTACCAAGGAACTTACAGCAGAAATGCCGACTTATACTCCTAAGTTGAAGGAAGATGGTACTATAGGTTACAGCAAATCCACTGAGCCTGGACCGCAGTCTTGGAGTGAGGGCAGTCCATCGCCAGGTCGTAACTGGTATTTTGAGGCAAGTTTCAACTGGCAACGTGATTTTGGACTCCACCACCTCAGTGCTCTTGCCCTTTACAATCAGCGTAAGGAGTATTATCCTAGTAGTTATAGTTCTATTCCTCATGGTCTTGTAGGTGTGGCGGCTCGTGTCACATACGATTGGAACACTCGTTACCTGGCTGAGTTTAATATGGGCTACAATGGTTCGGAGAACTTCCCTGAGAACAAACGCTTCGGCTTCTTCCCAGCTGCCTCTTTGGGATGGATACTGAGTGAGGAACCATTTTGGAAGAAAGTCAAACCTGTAGTCAGCTACATGAAACTGCGTGCCACGTGGGGCTTGGTGGGTAATGACAAACCTGCTACTGGTGGTCGTTTCCTTTATACACCAGACTCATTCTCCTCACCCATAAGCAACAATCCTAATCGTGGAGGCGGATATGCCTATCCTTTTGGAGGTATTACGGGTAATAATGTGAATGGAATTATTGAGTCGGCTAAGCACAATCAGAATGTGACCTGGGAAAAGTCGCTCAAGCAAAACTATGGTGTTGATATTTATTTCCTTAACGACAGATTCCGCACCACGTTCGATTATTACTACGAGAAGCGTAGCGATATTCTTCTTTCTGCAGGAATTTATCCAAGTATTTTGGGATTCACACCCCCTGTTGGTAATGCAGGTAAGGTGAATAGCTGGGGATATGAGTTGACTACTCGTTGGCAGGATAAGATAGGACCTGATTTCAGATATTGGGTAGGTGCTAACCTTTCCTATAACCAAAATGAAGTGATAGAGCGCATGGAGGCTCCTCAGGAAGAACAGTATATGTACTTGAAGGGGCATCGAATAGGCTCACGCAAGTTTTATAAATTCTACAAATACTATTATGACGGCATCGAGGCTGATTATGAAAAAGAATTTGGACAACCTTTCCCTAAGCATACGACCGGTGTCGATAATGGTGTCTTGAAACCTGGTGATGCAACATACGTCGATATGAATGGAGATGGTGTGATCGACTCTAAAGACTCTGCTTACGGATTAAGCAATTCTTATACTGACGACCCAGAATATACGCTCGGTGTAAACTTGGGATTCAGTTACAAAAACTGGAGTTTCAGTATGCAGTGGACGAGCGCATGGAATACAACGCGTCTCTTGAGCGATATATTTGTCAAGCCATTTACCGATGCGGCAGGTGCCAACCAGGGCGGACTTCTCATCTATCAGTATGAAAATTCTTGGTCTGAGGAGAACCCATCTCAAGATGCCTTGTATCCACGCCCAACGTTTGCTTCGGCAGGTAACAACTATGCTTCATCTACTCTTTATGAGAAAGATGCTAGCTATTTGCGCTTGAAGAGTTTCCAGTTGGCTTACGATTTCAAATTCCCTTGGATGCAGCGTATCAAGTTGAACACCTTGCAAGTTTCCCTCAGTGGATATAATGTCTTGACATTTACCAGCTACAAGTGGGGAGATCCGGAGAGCAGGGTGTCTAATGCGCCAACTTATCCATTGACTCGTTCATTTGCTTTAGGCTTAAAGGTCGGATTTTAAAGATTAACAATTATGAAATTAAAGAACATATTCAATATAACCCTTGCAGCGGGGCTGTGTCTTGGAATGGCATCATGTGTGGATGACATCAAGTTCGGAAGTGCTTTCCTGGACAAAGTTCCTGGTGGGGACATCACGGCTGACACTGTGTTTAACAATGCCGAATATACAAGATACTTCCTTTCTGGCATTTATTCTCGCCAGTATTATGGTCTCCCGTATTCAAATAGTTCTAGTAAACCATATCCATGTGATCCTTATACAGGAAAAAATCAGTTGTTGACAGATTGTTGGCAAGACTATTTCTCACAGGTAAACAATCAGTATTACAAAGGTGGCTTAAATTCTGGTTATGGCAACCGTGGATGTACTTTCGAATACCTTCGCTCTAATGTTTGGGAGGCTGTCAGAGCTGGATGGCAACTCATAGAGCATATTGACAATGTGCCAGGTATCGATGACACGGAAAAGGCTCGAATGAAAGCAGAGGCTAAATGCCTTATCGCTGCACGCTATTTCGATACTTTCCGTTTCTACGGAGGTCTGCCTATCGTGAAAAGTTCATTTGAGTTTGATGGTAGCAACTATACCATTCCACGTGGTACTGTGGAGGAAACCGTTGACTTCATGGTTCAATTGCTTGATGAGGCTATCCCTTCTTTGGAATGGAACTATAATGCTGATGGTAAGCTCAACGACTTGGGACGTTGGACCCAGGCTGGAGCCATGGCTTTGAAGTGTAAGGTGCTTCAGTTTGCTGCTTCTCCTATATTCAATGCTGACGAACCGTATGATGGTGGCACTCACGAGGCTGAGCAGCAGAAGATGGTGTGGTATGGTAATTATGACAAGACTCGTTGGGATAGATTCTACAATGCCTGTAAGGAATTCTTTGATGCAATCAACAACCATGGCAATGATTATTATCTGGAACAGGCTGAGATTTTGGAGCATCGAGGTGCAACCACTCCTTCGGAGCGCGACTACCGTGTAGCATTCCGCAAGGCTTATATGCATAGGGAAAGTCACGAAATTTTACATTCGACGCGGGTCATGAATGGGTATGATGCGTTTAAATCCCAATATTACATGTGGCATATGTGGGGACCAGGTAGAAAGATTAACCGTCTTGCCTATAATCCTACGCTTGAGTATGTGATGATGTTCCCATGGGCTGATGGTACTCCTTTGCCAAAATGGGAGGATATGACCGATGAGCAAAAAGCCAAGATGTTCCTTACCGAGAACTCGGAGAAGCCAGATGGTGGTGCAGGCAAGACCACTTACACTCGTGATCCTCGTCTCTATGAGACAGTACTTATCAATGGCGCAGACCATGCGTTGAACTGGGATACTCATCTGGGCGAGGGACCCAACTCCACTGCCTTGAAAGAGAATGGTAAGGATAGCAGACCTGACCGTCTTGAGACTTGGATTGGTGGACGTGATGCAGGTACAGATGCAGAGAAGGAAGTCAACTCTGGCTCAGGTGGTTTCGCTACAGGTTTCGCCAATAATAAGTATTATTTGAGTCCTTATGGCTCCGATGCATATCGTAACGATAAAGTGGCTCCTCAGTGGTGTTACATCCGTTTGGCTGAGATGTATCTTAATTATGCTGAGGCTATCCTTCAGTCGGAGGGAGACGTCAGCGAGGCTTTAAAATGGATCAATCCTGTTCGTAATCGTGTAGGATTGAAAAACTTGGAAGTGGTCAATCCAACGGCTGTAGTTAGCAAGGAAGCTCTTCTGGAAGAATTACTCAACGAGCGTGTGCGTGAATTGGGTTTTGAAGATACCCGCTGGTTTGATATCGTGCGCTATAAGAGAGGGCAGGAGCTTTTGACAAAGCCTTTGCATGGACTTCGTATCTACCGTCTTGACGCTAATGGCAAGCACGATAACCGTCAGTGGTTTGGTGAAGACCAAAAGAAAAAAGTGGTCTATCCAACCAAGTTTGAATATGAACGTTTCGAGTTAGGTACGGCAAACGCCAAAGGATCACGTAACTGGTGGACATCAGGCTTCGATGCCAAGTGGTATCTGCAGCCATTCCCACGCAATGAGGTGAACAAAGGCTATGGCTTGGTTCAGAACCCAGGATGGGAGTAATAATCATTCATTTCATAATTATAATTCATAAGACACTTTATGAGAAAAAATAATATATTAGTTTTGGGCGCCCTTGCCTGTATGTCAGTGCATGGCTTTGCCCAAACCGACGAAATAAAGGAACAGGTACAAGAAAAGACTACCAATGCGTGCACAGACAAGGCGCAAAGTTTGATAGAGGGTACAGCTGCCGTTTCTACCGTTTCGGGTGATATGTTGTCAAAGCGTACAAGCAGAGACATTACGCAGTCACTCATGGGTTATTTGCCTGGCTTGACCACCATTCAAAAGTCTGGTCTCTATGTGAATTCCACCAATTCATTCTATGTTCGTGGCATTCATTCCAGTTCTGGAAGCAATCCGCTGATTCTTGTAGATGGCATCGAGCGTGATGCTTCATACGTAACACCAGAGGAAGTAGAGAACGTATCCATTCTGAAAGATGCAGCAGCCGTGGCTCTCTATGGCTATAAGGGCGCCAATGGTGTGATCAGCATCACGACTAAGCGTGGCAGGTATAATGCCAATGAAATCAAATTCTCTTACGACCAGATGATTAGCTGGAATACGGATGTACCAGATTTTGTAGATGGGGCTACCTATGCTGAGGCTTATAATGAGGCAATGGCTCGTGAAGGTTCTCTTACGGGTAGATATACAGCAGACGAGGTCGCAGCGTTTAGAAACGGCACATTGCCATACATTTATCCTAATGTAAACTGGAGAAAGGAGACTTTCCGCAATGCGAGTCCTACCAGTTTGGCTAATATCAGTTTTCGTGGTGGCGGTCAGAAATTCCGCTATTATGCTCTTGCCAACCTTCAGGTAAACAAGGGCTTCATCAAAAATGCCTTTGAAAATGAAGGCTATTCTACGCAGAACAAGTATTCACGTGCCAATTTACGCATGAATATGGATGCTGACTTGAGCGACAAGACCAAGATGACCGTAAATCTCCTCGGTACACTCTCCGAATCGAGCAAACCTGGTACGGGTACCGATTTGTGGAATTTGATCTATAACTTGCCTTCCAGTGCCATTCCTGTGAAATTGGAAGATGGTACTTGGGGGGGTAGCAACGATTTTGATGGTACCAAGAATCCTGTAGCTCAGTCTGTGGCAGCAGCCTATAACAAGCAGCATATCCGCTCGCTCTTTGCTGATCTTACCTTGCGTCAGGACTTTTCTTCTATTTTGAAAGGTCTTGGTGGTAGCGCACGCATAGCATATGATAACCTCGCAGCCTACTACGAGGATCACTCCAAGACCTATACCTATGCTTACAACCAAGTGGCTGATTTCAACAATGGTGATCCTGTCATCAATCGTGTGAATGGAGGTACAGATAGTGAGATGGGAGAAGGTAAGTCGGTCAAGACGTTCCGTCGCAACTTCAATTTTGCAGCATTGCTCGACTATGACCGTATTTTTGGCAGTCATAGTGTCTTTGCACAGTTGAAGTGGGATTATGAATATCGAAATACAATAGGTCTTAACAATACCTATTATCGCCAGAACTTCTCATTATATACTCATTATGGTTATATGGACAAGTATCTCTTGGATTTGACATTGGTGGAATCGGCAGCCAATCGTCTTTCACCTCATGACCGTTGGGCGTTCTCACCTACCCTTGCGGCAGGTTGGGTTATTTCCAAGGAGAATTTCATGAAAGACATAGATTTCATCGACTTGCTCAAGCTTCGTGCTTCTTTTGGCATCATCAATACAGATAAGACTCCATACGATGGATACTGGGAGCAAAACTACGGTGGGTTGTCAGGAAGAAGTTATGCCTTTACGAATAGCTATAGTGCCCTTGACATCGGCAGCTGGGGTATTAGTACCCTTGCCTCTACTGGTACCAAGCACGAGAAAGCCTATAAGTATAATGTAGGTTTGGATATTGCTATGTTCAAGGGACTTACAGCAACCATAGATGCGTATTATGAGCGTAGAAACGATATTTGGGTGAATGGTTCTTCCAAGTATTCTTCTGCCCTTGGTAAAACTGCTCCTTACGTAAATGGTGGCATCGTGGATAGCTGGGGTACTGAGATAGGTATCAATTATACGAAACGAGTAGGACAGGTTACTTACAATTTGGGCGGAACCTTCTCTTATGCTCGTAGCAAGGTAGTTGAGAATCTCGAGACTCCGAAACTTTATCCTTGGCTTTCAGCAAAGAATTTGGAATATGGTCAAATCTTTGGTTACGAGGCAATAGGATTATTCAAAGATGAGGAAGATATTGCTGCAAGCCCTGTTCAAAACTTGGGGGGTGTAGTTCGTCCAGGTGACATCAAGTACAAGGATTTAAATGGTGACAATAAGATTGACTCTAATGATATGCATGCCATCGGACATTCTACCATCCCAGAGACCAACTTCTCCTTTAATCTTGGGGCAGAATGGAATGGCTTGGGCTTCAATGCGATGTTCCAGGGAACGGGTAGATGTTCTGCCATGCTCAACACGGCAGGATTGTTTCGCCCTTTGATGGGTAAGACCTCTTTGTCACAGTATTACTATGACAATCGTTGGACACCAGAAAACCAGAATGCCTTGTTCCCACGTCTGTCAACGTTGAGCAATCAGAACAACTATCAGAAAAGTACTTGGTGGTTGAAGGATGCTTCTTATCTCCGTCTTCGTAACTTGGAGGTGTACTACAAGTTCCCAAAATCATTGTTGAATGCTCTTAAGGTGGTGGATAATGCCAAGATTTACGTTCGTGGCATCGACTTGCTTTGTTTCGATCATATCAAGAATTCATCTCCAGAAATGCTGAACTATGCAGACGATAGCGGAGCTACCAATCCTTTGACACGTAGTGTTGTCGTTGGATTGCAGATAGGTTTCTAATTATAAATGTATAAAAAGAATACAACGATGAAAATCAAGATATTATTAGGTGCTTTGGCTTGTTCAGCCTTGTTGGCATCATGCTCAGACCAGATGAACTATCGTGAGGACACTGGTGGAAAATATAATAAGGAAGACATAGAGAAGATTTTTGACCGTGTCACTGGTTTTGTAACCAACGTCTATGCTTCTGTGGATTGTGGCTTTGATGAGTATGGAGCTGCATTTGAGTCTTCGGCTACCGATGAGTCAGACTATTCTGTAGCTGGTAATAGCATTGAGACTTTCTTCAATGGTAGCTGGAGCCCTTCCAAGTCTATGAATACCATGTGGACTCAGATGTATACTGGTATCTCTGCGGCTAATTTGTACTTAGATCAGTTCTCGGAAGGCTTGACCTTCCCGGAACATGAACTTGACGATAACTATAGTAAGGAGATTTTCCAGTATAAGAATCGCTTCCCTTACGAAGTGCGGTTCCTGAGAGCGTATTTCTATTTCAATCTTGTGCGTCAGTATGGAGCTGTTCCATTCTATACGAAAGATATCCAGCCTGAGGAAGTCAATAATCTTGAACGTACACCAGCGAAGGACATCTTTAAGTTTATTGACGAAGAGTGTGCTGCTATTGCCGACAAACTGCCATCTCAATGGTCGGAGGACAATGGTGTTGGTGTAGCGAACGAAAACTTGCGTGCCACACGTCTTGCAGTGTTAGCTCTGCGTGCCCGTGCTGCTTTGTATGCCGCTAGTCCTTTGTTCAATACAGAGAACGATGCGAGTCTTTGGCGCACAGCCGCTTTGCGCAACAAGGAGGTGATTGATGCTTGCTTGAAGGAAGGTTTTAAGTTGCCTGCTGACTACAATAGCATTTGGGCAGCTGATAATACGACCATCGCTCCTGGCCATGAGATGATATTCGTGCGTCCTACGATGTATAGTGCAGGTAATTATGGACGAAGACTCGAACAGCGCAACTTTCCTGTAGGTATCACGGGTGCTGGCGCTGGTGGCAATTGTCCTACACAGTCTTTGGTAGAGGCATACGATGTGGCAGCGGATGGCTCTGAGCTGGATTGGAACGATCCTAATGAGGCGATGAAGAGCATAGATAAGCTGGACCCTCGTTTTGCGAAGACTGTTGCGCGTAATGGCGATGTTTGGCCTTTCTATAATGCAGCCAGGTTGGAAACCTATGAGAATGGTGCAAGTGGTCTGCCTGCTATCGGTGCCACTACCACAGGATATTATCTGAAGAAATTGCTTGATAATAAGAAGGTGATTGATTTGAGACCTGGTAAGAATACGACTGCAGTCCATTCTTGGGTAGTGTTCCGTTTGGGAGAGTTTTATCTGAATTATGCTGAGGCTGTGTTCCGTATGACTGGTGGTGCAGATGTAGCGCCAAACGGTGATGGCTTTACAAGTGGTTACTTGAAGACTGCACGTGAGGCCGTGAATGAGACACGTACACGTGCTGGTGTGGCAGGATTGCCAACTAACCTTACAAGCGATCAGTTCTGGCATAAGTATGAGCGTGAGCGTATGGTGGAGCTTGCTTTTGAGGGACATCGCTTCTGGGATGTACGTCGTTGGAAGGAAGGTGACAAGTTCTCTGGAAAGAACATCTATGTGATGCATATTACCAAGAACAACGATGGCACGTTCAACTATGAGCGTCAAACGTTGGCTGATACTCGTATTGACTGGAACGACAAGATGTACTTCTTCCCAATCCCTGTCGATGAGATGTTGAAACATGAGCAGTATGGTGTGAAGTGGAACCAGAATACTGGCTGGGAATAAATTATTGAATTAGAAATGGCTTTGGAATCTTCTGAAGCCATTTCCTAAAAATATAGATTATGAAGTTACTTAGTTTTTTTAAAATATATTTTTGCTTTCAGCAATAGTAGCTTTTACCGCTTGTTCGGATGATGACAATGTTAGTGTGCTGAGTGCTAAGTGCATGTTGAATCAGGAGCTTGTTGCCTCTAATAACAGCTTTGTTTGGAATGGTACAAAACCTTGGCGTAAAGATGATGTCAAGGCTAAGTTTGAGGCAATAGAAGAAGATTCTACCAAGTTGAAGATGACCATTTCTGGTATTGTTCCTTCATTCCTTCATCCAACGACGACATCCAGTTGGTAGTGGATGTTTATCCTCAGAGTGATGAGATTCAGTATCAAGGAAAGGTGGAAAATAGTGATTATGACATGACAGTCAGTGGAATCTATTTTCCTTCAAGATCTGTTGTAGGTCATTATTTCAAGTTGAAGGTGGAGTATAATGTTATCAAGGAAGATTTGGTCAAACAGCCATTTACCTTTAATTTCAAGAAAGGTTGTACTATCATAAAGAGTGGCGATGCTATATTTATGACAATAGACGGCGTGGAATATGCTTATTCACAACTTGCAGAAAGTACATTGTCTGGTATGACAAGTCTTTATGCTAAGACAGATTATCAAGATACGAAGGCTAGTCTAACAAAGGCAAACACATATCGCCTTACTTACGCAGGTAAGAACGAGACTTTAGGTACTTATACCATCAGCCAAGAACGCGTGTCGGGTGGCCTTCCTTATATCTCCATTCCCCTTGCATCGACTGCAGATGTCCATAAGGATTATAAGTATGATGCAAATTTGGTCTTGTTTTGAGACGGGAGCAACTAATGCAGCCCTACGTGATGCCAAGACTGGCGAGATTATTTGGGACAACGTAGGGGAGCAAGAAAGTGACTGTGGTAGAGCTATGGTTGGTGACATTGACCCTACAAGCCCAGGCTGCGAAATGTGGTTTGCTGGCGGCAATGCCTATTCTTCAACTGGTGAGGATTTGGGGTATAAGCCCACTTCCTGCAACATGGGCATTTGGTTTAGTGGCTCGCTCAATCGCCAATTGCTTAATGGTACGACGATAGATGCAATCCTGGCTGGAAACAATCCTGGCGGTCGTATCTTTACCTTATATAAATATAATGTGACTGACATCAATTCCACCAAGAAGAATCCTTGTTGGTATGGAGACATCTTGGGCGACTGGCGTGAGGAGATTATTTTGCCTACCTCTTCGACAGAAGAGAATCCTGAGCTTCGTATCTTCTCCACTTGGTATCCTTGCGAGTATGCTTATCCTTGGTTAATGACAGACCACGTATATGAAATGAGCGCAATCAATCAAAACATCGGTTACAATCAGCCTACTCATTTAGGGTATTATCTGGGGAGTGATACTCCTGGGGTGTATCCTACAACGACAGGTGTTACTGATGTGACTCTCAATAAGGGTAAGGTGGAAAATGACAAGTGGTACAATTTGATGGGTGTTGAAGTTCGCTTTCCTGCAAAGGACATCTATATCAATCATGGCAAGAAAATTGTAGTCAAATAAAAACAAATCCATGGGGCACTTCCTTATATCCTAATATTCCTATAGAAAAGAATAATTTTAGTGAATAGGGCAAATGCAAGAGATTTACCTCTTTGCCTTTGCCTTTTCTTGTTAAAATCCTTGTTTTCTTAAATATTTGTTCTATCTTTGCATTTGCAATTAAGAAACAAAGATAGAATGATATGGAGCAGGACGTGAAAGAATTGCCATATGGTGTGCAGGATTTTCTTACCATCGTGGAGCAAAACATATATTATGTCGATAAGACGATGTATATACCTGAGTTGGAGAGGGAGGCTCGCAACCTTATCTTTATCCGCCCTCGCCGTTTTGGCAAGAGCGTGTTCCTTGGCATGCTTCATGCTTACTATGATTGCCGTACAAAGGATAAGTTTCAAGAGTGGTTTGGTGATTTGTGGATAGGTAAGCACCCTACGTCTTTGCAAGGGAAATACCAGATATTGCATCTGGATTTTTCGCAGGTGGGTGGCGATATAGAACATTTGGCAGAAAATTTCGATGCGTATTGCGGTGCCATGTTGGATGGCTATGTCGATATTTACAGAGACTCTTATTGTGAGTCTTTTGTCAAAAAGGTACAAGAGACTCCGAGGGCAACATTAAAACTGAACCTCATCAACATTGAGGCAAAGAAATTGAGAATCAGGCAATATCTAATCATCGACGAATATGACAACTTCACTAATACCGTGCTCAATGAGAAAGGGGAGGATGTGTATTGGGCGATGACTCATGCCGAGGGTTTCTATCGCGACATCTTCAAGATGTTCAAGGGCAATTTCGAACGTATCTTCATCACGGGTGTAAGTCCTGTGACGCTCGATGATGTGACCAGCGGTTTCAATATCGGTTGGCATATCTCCACTAAAGAGCCGTTCAATCAAATGTTGGGCTTCTCCACGGAGGATGTATATGATATGTTCAACTATTACAAGAAAAAGGGAGATATACCTTCCGATAGAGACATCGATGCCATTGTCAATGAAATGAAGCCTTGGTATGACAACTATTGTTTCTCGAAGAATGCTTTGGAGACCCAAAGTAAGGTGTTCAACTGCGATATGGTCATTTACTATCTTCGTAACTATCTTCGACGTGGTGAGGGACCCGAAGAGATGATAGACCCGAATACCAAGACGGATTACAACAAAATGAAGAAACTCATTCAGCTCGACAAGCTGGATGGTGACCGTAAGGGCGTGATACGTACCATTGCCGGGAAGGGAGAGATTGTAGCTTCGCTCTTGGAGACTTTTCCAGCGCACGAAATCACCGACCCAGAGGTATTCCCTAGTTTGTTGTTTTATTATGGTATGCTTACCATCAAGGGAACAAGAGGTGCCAAACTGATTCTTGGCATTCCTAATAATAATGTCCGTAAGCAATACTATGAGTACTTGTTGGAGTTGATAGATGCCAAGGCATTTGTTAGCAACAATAAGCTGACGGATTATTATTACGATATGGCGTATGATGGCAAGTGGCGTGAAGCCTTGCAATACATGGCGGATGCCTACGAGCAAGTATCATCGGTACGAGATAGCATTGAGGGAGAGCGAAACCTGCAAGGCTTCTTTATGGCTTATCTCAATCTGAACGCCTATTACTATACTGCACCGGAGTTGGAACTGAACCATGGCTATTGCGACTTCTTCCTCTTGCCAGACTTGACACATTATGATACCAAACATAGCTATATCTTAGAGTTGAAGTTGGTGCCTAAGCGTGAAAAAGGCGAACCAAAAGAAAAATATGAGGCTCGCATCAATGAGCAATGGAAACAAGCAGAGTGTCAAATTAATGGTTATGCCAATGCTCCAAGAGTTGAAGCTTTGCGCCAAGGAACCCAATTGCATAAGATTATTATGCAGTTTGATGGTTATAAGTTGTTGAGAATGGATGAGGTGTAAACTAAAATATAAGGTCGCCCATGGATAGGCGACCTTTTTGAGTTTTTATTTTCCATACTTGCTCGGAGTGATGCCATACTTGTTCTTGAAGCACTTGTAGAAATAGGTGGCATCCGAGAACCCGACCTTGTCGCTGATTTCGCTTACGGTGTATTCACCTTCCAACAGCATCTTGGCGGCGATGCGCAGACGCTCGTTCTGAATGTAAATGTTAGGCGATACTCCCATGATTGCCTTGGTGCGGTTATACATCGTCGTGCGGCCTATGTTGAGCAGTTCGGCGAGACGATCCACATTGAAGTTGTTGTCGCTGACGTGTTGGGCTACGACCGCCTCTAACTTGTCCTTGAACTTCTTGTCGAGTGTTGACATCAAGATGTTCGGTTCTGTTTTCTTAATTTCCTTCACAGGTTTTATCTGGATATTGTCGACAGATTCTATAGACGATTCCTTGTCTTTCAACTCTTTCTCTTTTAGTTCCATGCTTTTCTGTTCCATGCTTACAAATTGTAGGGCGCGGGCGATGAGCAGCTTGAAGTTGCAAGGCTTCACCATATAGTCATCCACGAAATTCTTGTAAGCCTTCAGCATGTGGTTCACATCGTCGAAGGCGGTGAGCATGATGACAGGGATGTTCTGGGTCTCGGGGTCGGCTTTCAGGTTGCTTGCAATCTCATAGCCGCTCATTTCCGGCAGCATGATGTCGGTGATGAGCAGGGCGGGCTTCACTTTCTTGATGTTCTCGTAGCCCGTCTTTCCGTTCATGAAACTTGCTACCTTGAAATAGACGGAAAGCTCGCCTTTGATTTGTTCCATCATGTCAGGGTCGTCCTCGATGACCATCACCGTAACGTTGTTGATGGCTTGTGGAGTCATCTCCTTTACGATGTTTTCCAGCTCCTGATGTTCGATGCTGGAACTATCCATAGCCGACTTGTCAGCGAAATCATTCGGCGAATAGACACTTTCGTCAGCAGGTAGGGTAAGGGTAAATAGACTTCCGCCCAAAGCCTTTGAACGTTGGTAGCTGAGCGATCCCTTGTGCAGCACTGCCATCTCGTGTGCCGTATAGAGTCCGATGCCCATGCCGCCTTTTGATACATAGCCGTGCATGAAAGGCTTGAAGAGGTCTTGCTCTCGCTCAGGCTTGATGCCTGGTCCATTGTCTTCTACGGTAAGTTTCACCCATCCTGCCTCACAGCATAGCTTTACCATGATGGTTCCCTTGTCTGGGGTATATTTCACGGCGTTGCTCAGCAGGTTGTAAGTGATGTTCTCTACCTTCTGGCGGTCGAATGCCAGTTGCATTTTTCTTGCGGAAGGAGTGAAGCTCATGCTGATGTCCTTCTGTTTAGCCACGGTGTAGATATCGTTGTAGATGTTTCTTACGAAGGTCGCGATGTCGCTGTGCTCTATGTTCAGCTTCATGTTGCCCGTGTTTGCCTTGCGGAATTCCATGAGTTGGTTAATGAGCCGTTGCATGCGTTTGTTGCCTCGGCTCAGGGTGAGCACGGTTCGCTTGTTGATGCCAGTGGCTTCGTCCGACAACATGATTTTCTCTATGGAGCTTTGGATGATGGAGAGTGGTGTACGGAACTCGTGCGAAATATGGGTGAAGAACTCGATGCGGAAGTTGGACATTTTTTTCTCCATCTCTACTTGCTGGTTCAGCTCGAAGTTTCGTCGCCATGACCGATAGTAGATGATGATGGCGCCGCCGACAAGCAGGAGATAGACGGTCCATGCCATCCAGGTGTTGTACCAGGGCTGGCGGATGTGGATGCCGAGTGTGGTTTCTTTGCTCCATTGGTTGCTTCCCGTTCGGGTACGTACATGCAGGGTATAGTGACCTGGGCTTAGATCGCTGAAGTCGGCGTGGTTGATGCTCGTGGCAGGTCGCCAATCCTTGTCCAGTCCCTCCAGGTAATATTGATACATCGCGTTCTTGATGTGTGGGTAGTCGAAGTTGGAGAAGTAGATGCAGAGCGAGTTCTTGTCGGAAGGCAAGCTGATTTCCTTTGCATAACTCAATGACTTAGTGAGCATGTTGTTGTGTTCCTCGTCGTAGATGGAGATGCCATTGATGGTGAGGTCGGTGATGGCAACTTTCATGCGTGAATTTGGGATACTGGTGTCGCGTCGTGGAGTGATGAAGAACATTCCATTGGCTACTCCCAGGGCAATGCGACCATCTGGGAGTTGGACTGCGCAATTCTCCGTGAAATTGTTGCTTTGAATGTCGCGCCCAAGCTGAAAGGAACGTATGTCGTTGGTTTTTGCGTTGAGGCGGGAGATGCCTTCTTCCGTGCCTATCCAGATGTTGCCAAACTTGTCTTCTGCCAGGGAGCGGGTGTTGTTGTCTGTGAGGCCATTGGTGGTATCGAATTGCTTGAAACTGAGTTTTCTGGCTTTTTCGTCGAACCTGCATTTCAATACGCCTTTTGTTGTGGCAAACCATAGTGTGCCATCGTGTGACAAGAGCCCGCAATCCACCTCGCTGATGGGCAGCGTTCCTTTTTCCTCGCTGAATCTGATGAAAGATTTTTCTGATATGTTCCTTGCACGTGTATCTACCATTACAATGCCATTGTTGGTGCATATCCAGAGTCTTCCCTTTTTATCCATCAACAAGTCGTGTATCTGTGCCTCCTTGCCGTTTTTTGCGAGAAACGTCTTGAAGGTTCTGTTCCCCTGAGCGTTGACTTTCTGTTGGGTGAGGAGCAGTCCGTCGCCCCATGTGGCAACCCAAGCCCTGCCCAACTTGTCGAAGATGACATCGTAGAAGTTAGCGCTTGGTGCAAAGTGTTCCTTCTCGTATTTGGAATATCGGATGCCATTGATGTATATGCCGTCTCCCTTGGTTCCAATCCATGTTTTTCCCAGAGGGTCGATAGCATAGGTATATACACAAGAGTTGGTCTGTAGCGATAATGCCGACTTTTGGGTCTTGATGTTGTAAATATAGGTCTTGTTGGCTCGGGTGCTCACGGCTATCTGGTCGTTGCCAATGTAGCTGATGTGTCGTACATAGTTGCTCCACTCTCTGTTGTCGTTTGGCTCCAGCTTGACACATTCGGTGTATAGATTCCTCATTTCTCTGCAGCAATATACACCATCGCCCATGCAGAGCCAGAGGCATCCGCTTCGGTCGATGAATACGTTGAGCAGGAAGTTGGAATGGATGAGTGGATTCTTGTCGTAGGCGGAGAAATGTTGTAGGTGGTCGTCCTTGGGATCATAGACGAACAGACCATTGCCGTAGGATACGATATATACTCTGCCATGTGCATCCTCGGTAGCCGTAAAGTTCTTGTCTCTTCCGTTGATGTATGCTTTGTCGTCCAACAAGTGGAATTTCTTGTAGCTTTTTCCTTTCCTGCTGAAGAGATAGGCGTTTCCTTTCTTGTCGTAGAGAAAGTGGTAGGACTTGAGTGGATTCTTGCCCATGGCGTTGGGAATCTGGATCTTTGGTTTGCGGAAGCTGCCTGTCTTTAGGTTCATGGCGAAGGTTTCTTGCTCTGTGAAGATATACCATTCTCCCTGCCAGAAGAAAGAGGCGCGCGACTTGCCCACGAATCCCACCATGGATGGAAGCTGGCTTTTCTTGATGAGCTTGCCTTGGCTGTTGTATAAATAGGCTTCTCCGCCTTTAGTGAGTGCGGCGATGGTGTTGCCTTCGCAGGTCAGGGTGATGATTGCTTTGTGGTTAATCTTCAGGTGGCTCTTGTGGTCGGGTGTCACCATGTTGAGTCCCTTGTCGGATGCTATCCAGATATTTTGTTTGCCGTCTTCCGCTATTTGCAGTTGCCTGTCGCTTGCGAGTTTTCCATTTTTTACGGTGTAGTCGATGGCGTGGAATTTCCCCTTGCTATATGTGAGGTATCTTACACCGAAGTCGGGAGAGAAAAGCCAGATGCCGTGGCTGCTCTTGAAACGGTTTCTCAAGAGCGTGGGTTCCTTGGAATCGAAATATTCAGAGAAATGGGAGCCTTCCAGGTCGTAGCAGCAAAGGATGCTGTTGGAGCTATAGCCCCAGATAAGCCCATTCTTCTCGTCGTTGATGAGTTGGGCGACGGAGCTGTTGTTCTTGTTCCGGGTGTTGTCTCTCGGCTGTGTGAAGTTGATGAATTGGTATCCATCGTATCGGCTGATGCCGTTGGAGGTGGCAAGCCAGATGAATCCCTCTTGGTCTTGCGTGATGTCGTTCACGGTGTTGCACGACAGTCCGTCTATTGCGGAAAGTCGGGTGCCATCCAGACGAATGTCATGGGCAGCCGCTGGCATGGAAAGCCAGAGGTTGCAGTTGGTCACTATATATAATAATAAGGTATATAATGCCTTGGAAAGTAGATCTGTATATCTTGATGGTCTCATGCTGTAATGGTTTTATGGCTTATTCTATATTTTTTGCAAAATTACAACAAATATTTCGGATGTCAAAATATAAAGGGTGGGGATTTGAATAGTTTTTCCTCGAAAGGACTATAAATGATGGATTGTCAAATATTAAGGTTGAATAACCAAAATATAAGGTACTCAAGGGACTTTCCACCGAAGAGATGGAGGAGAAATTGTAACTGAGTCAACTCGTATTAACAATAATGCTGAAAGTGGTCAGCTAAAATCGTTAAACCACGCAACTAAAATCGTTAAACCACAGGTTCCTTCTTGGCTTCCAACCGTCTCGACAAGGTGTTGTCGATGATGAAGGAAGGTGACTATGTAATCTGTGAGTTTGGACACAACGACCGGAAAGAAAAGTTTGCTGGTAGCGGTGCTTGGTACAACTTCTCTTTCAATCTGAAGGAGTTTATCGACGAGGTTCGCAAGAAGGGTGGTAACATCATCTTCGTGACTCCTACCCAGCGCCGTCGCTTCGACGATGCTACCCACAGCAAGATACAGGAGACTCATGGCGATTATCCTGATGCCATGCGTGCCGTGGCGAAGCGTGAAGGCGTGCCTGTCATCGAGCTTCACGATATGACTCGTACTTTCTTCGAGACGTTAGGTTACCAATCCTTACGGGGCCTACGAGGTCGCCAAGATGGTGGTGATGGGCATGAAGCAGCTTGATCTGCCTATCGTGAAATACCTGCGCTCAGACTGGAAGGACTTCAATCCTCTCAGCCAGACGACTTCAATAAGTTCGTTTGGTATCCATCGGTGGTGCAGGATGTGACCAAACCAGACGGAAATTAAGTGAAGAATGAAGAACGAAGAATGAAATCGCCGACCAAATCAAAGAATCATTTGGCGTGCGCACCATAGAGATGAATCCTCAGAAAGGATTGCCGGTCAATGGCAAGAAAGTCTTGTTGAAAGGCTATGCCAACCATCATACGCTCGGTGCACTCGGCGCCGCTGCTTATCCACGTGCCACCGAGGTCTACCGCGAAATAGTATTTTTGTTGTTCATTCGATTAGGTCGTTAGATTTCTTTTTCAGTAACACACGACACAGGGTGGGGGGACACACATTGGAAGGTGTCCGCCCTGTGTGTCTTGTGTTGATGCCGTATCATCTTGACGGAAAATCGGACTGTCAGTGTCAGCGTCAGATGATGGTGATCCAGACCGCCTCGTCTTTCTCCTTCGCCTCGGTGATGCGGTCGACGAGGCGTTTCAGCCACCTGCGGGAGTTCACCACCATGCCCTTGTATTTGTTCTCGCCCACGAGGATGCAGCCCTCGGTATCGTCGGGATAGTTGCCGGCGTGGATGCGGATGCCCTCGAAGCCTGGCACGCCCACGAGCAATGGCAACCACTGCTTGAAGCGTGGCGACTTGGTGACGAGCACCGGGTAAGAGCCTTCGGGGATGGCGGTCTTGCCCGGTATCTTGCGAGCCTTCTTGCCGCTCTGACGGCTGTATCTCGCGTTCACCTCCCCGGGGGCTAAGTCGATGCCGAGGAGGTTGCGCCACGTAGGCTCCAGGGTGTCGCAGAAGTAATGCTCCCCCGTGAGCTGGCTCTCATCCACCTCGCAACGGACGATTCGCTTGTCGTCCAATCGCTTGCCAGGGAGGATTTCACGATGCACTTGCTTGTCATCACTCTTCACTATAAAGAGCTTCCCTATGGTATAGGTCTTTTTCTTAGCTATGCGTTTCAATATTATTTCCATCTTTTTTTTATTTTAATGTTAAATGTTAAGTGTTAAATGTTAAGTGTTAAATGTTAAGTGTTAAGTGTTAAGTGTTAAATGTTAAGTTGTTAAGTTGTTCAAGATTGATGTTTAAGCATTGTGGAGTTGCTAAATCAGGGCAAACCATGATGGCGTATGCCCTAATTTAACATTTAACATTCAACACTTAACATTGTTCCGCTTTTCGGCGGAACCTAATCTTGCGGAAAATCGGACTGTCAGTGTCAGCGTCAGAACTCCTGCCGCTCACGTTTGGGGCGGCACCTTCCACCTTCACCACATACCCACGATGCACCCACTGGCTGATGGCATCCTTGATGCGCTTGCGGTCGTCGTTGTCGAAACCTTGCGCACGGCGCACCTTGATGTAGTCTTCCTCGGTGAATTCGTCGGGCAGGAGGGTCAAGAGGTTCTTCGGACCGTTGATGCGAGAAGGCTTGTCCTGCTCGCCGTCGGCATCGTAGATCATCTGTCCGAAGAGCTTCAGCTTGCACCACAGGTCGTAACGCTCGCTCCAGCGCACGAAGTCCTCTATCGACTTCTCCCACTTCATGCCGTTGGCCACGTACAGCACGCACGCCTTGAGGTAGGCGATGACGTTGGCACGGAAACTCAAATTCTCAAAGACATAGTTCTGCGAGAGCCTTGCGAACTCGGCGTTCTCCTCCACCAGCTTCTTGGCCAACAGGAGAGCCTGCGGGCAGTCCACCAGTCCACGAGCCTTCACCAGGTTGTCGATGTAGGGGCGCAGCTCCTCGTCGAAGGCGGCGTCGTAGGTGCCGTAGATGGGCATCGCCGAACCGCACGGACGGCGCTCGATGGTGGCGAAGGAGATGCGCGAGACGGGGCCGTCGGTCACCACCCGTCGGAAGTAGTCGCGGCACTTCTTCGGGGTGCAACAAGCGTTCCAGTTGAAGCGAACCTTCACCGTCTCCGTCACGCTCTGCACGCCCACACGGTCCTGTCCGTAGCTTCCGAGGTCGAAGGCCAGCTCCATGATGCGGAAGTGCTGGTTGGTCTTGCCCTTGAGGGCGTCGAAGAGGTTGAGCTCGTTCACCTTGGCGTAGAGGAAGTGGTTCTCCGCCTCCTTCATTCGCAGTACGAAGGCAGGGTTGGTCATGTCGATGTTCACCTCCTGTATCACCAAGCCCTCGGGGCGGTCGCGCTTGTCCTTGTTGGCGCCCTTGCTGTTGCACTCGTCCTTCCAGGCACGCTCTCGCTGGCGTTGCTCGGCATCGCGCAGACGGATGTCCGCCATGATGCGGTTGATGGGCTGGGAGATGCACTCCTTGCCGCTTCCCGTAGGGGCGCAGAGGATGTTCATGAGCGTGGCCTCGTGCTCCACGTTGTCGATGTAGCGGAAGCGGGTGTCCGAGAGGTGCGCCCCCAGAGGCGGGAACACCGCCTGTGCCACGGCTGGCTGATAGATGTCGGGGGTCTTGGAGATGAGGAGCTTGATGAGGTTGGGGAGCTTCCGGGGCATCTCATGGATGCGATAGAAATAGGATTCGGGATTATTGATGTCGCCGAAGTCGTCGGCGTCGTAGTCGGCGGCCCTGCCTCGGGCTTGCTCGTCCTGGCAGAGCTGGATGGCCTTGCGCACGATGCTCGGCATGCGGTGGGCTTGCTTGCGGTTGCATGCGCTGTCCACCGTGGCGAAGGCTCTTGATTTTTCCTCCCCGAAGGTGGGGAGTACCGCCTTGATCCAGTCGCGGTTGTCGTCGCACAGGTATCGCAAGTAGCACGACAGCGTGAAGATGAAGCTGTTGCGCGAGCCGTGCTGGGGCTCGCCTCC
>DJOI01000041.1:35114-54192 GCA_002439605.1 Candidatus Segatella mututuai
TCCGAGGGGAATGCTTCCCCTCCAACCCCCTTTTCTCCCTGCTGGGGAGGTTTTTCCCAACCACCCCGTCCCTCCTTCATAAGGAGGGCTCCACCTCCTTTGTCCCCAAGCCCCTTTTCCCTCCTCAGGAGGGAAGGGGATGTAACCGCTCCTTCTTGTCGCTCTTCACCGCTGCGCTCTGCGGTTGGCGGGGCATCAGAGCCCTCGCCAGAGATTATTTGTGCGGGTGCAAGCCCGCTTTCCTTAAAATCCAAACTTGAAGTTTCCTTAAGTCCCAAACTTGAAGTTTCCTTAAGTCCCAAACTTGAAGTTTCCTTTAGTCCCAAACTTGAAGTTTCCTTGAGTCCCAAACTTGAAGTTTCTTTGAGTCCAGAGTTTTGAGTTTCTTTGAGACCCGAGCTGGAAGTTTCCTTGAGGTTCTGATTTGTAGCAAGTTTTGCATTTGGATTCTTCCCTCTTCCCTCTTCCCTCTTCCCTTCCATTGGATTGGCTTTCCCTTCGGCCGCCGAACGTTGTTTCTTCGCTTGCGAAGAACCATCCGAGGAATCCGTGTGAGCCTTACAAGAAGAATCCGTAAAATTCTTCCCCGAAAAATCTGTGTTGATCTGTGAAATCTGTGGGAGGTTTCCTCTGTCCTTGAATAGTTCCTTCTCGTTGATGTATAGGATGTACTCCTCGGGCACGATGAAGGAGGGTCGTGCCAAGTCCTTCACGCACGTGTCGTATTCCGCATCCCCTAATTGTTCCGACATCCACCGCTGCGCCCTTGCCAAGTCCATGCCGTCGGGGATGGCGAAGACGAGGCGGAGACCTTCGAGCGATGGAGTGACGTGGACCAAGAGAATGCGCTCCAAGACCGCCCGATTCTTCACTCTCAGCTCTTCTCTCTTCTCCTCCCAATACCCGCGAGGGTCTGGGATGTGGTCCTTGTCGTAGATGGAGAGTCCGCTGGGTATGGCGTCGGCGTTGAGGCGTCGGCCGTTGCGGAATGTGGCGTGTGGCGTGAGGATGGGGAGCTGCGACTTGAGCCGGGTCTTCATCGTGTCGTAGTCCTCCTGGCAGATTTCGCCACGGCGCTTGCGCTCGAGCGCGTCCTCTATCTGTGCGCAAACGTCCTTCACCCGGCTACTCCTGGTAGCTCGGTGGAAAAGCTCGGGCGTGCAAACCTGCACCGCCCTGCTCCTTACGTTATTGGATATTCCAAAAGCCATTGATCAATTATTGATTAAGTAACACATTTGAATTGACTTTCCCTTTCGGTCGTCAAACTTAGTTTCTTCACTCTTCATTCTTTACTTCAGTTTCTGAATGTCCTGCACCAGGATGTCCTGGTATACCTGTCCTTGGTACTCATGCGTCTGGAAGCGGAGCTTCGCCACGACCATCTCTCCGGCATAAAACCTGAGTTGCGCGTCCTTGCCGAGCATTGCCGCCGCGTACTGGTTCTCATACTTTCCGCCGAACTCCTGCAACACGATGTTGCACTTGGCGAGCTTACCGTTCTCGCTCTTGGGAGAATCCACGAGGAACGTCTCTCCCTGCATCACTACTTTCATAATCATTGTATTCATGTTGGGTTAATGTTGAGTTAATGTTTAATGTTTTCTTTAATGTTTAATGTTTAATGTTGATTTTTGAATGTTGAGTTGGCATACGCCCTTAATAGCAGCGATGGGGCAAGCGGCGAGGGGGGCAAGCAGCAAGGGGCAAGCAGCGAGGGGGCAAGCGGCGATGTGAGCAAGCAGCGAGCGATGGAAGCGGGTTTACACCCGCACAAAGAACCCTGGCGAGGGCTCTGACGCCCCGCCTACCTCAGAGCGTAGCGGTGAAGAGCGACGAGGAGGAGCGGTTTCCCCCTCTCGCCTGAGGAGAGAGGGTCGGGGAGAGAGGTGGAGCCCTCCTTATGAAGGAGGGACGGGGTGGTTGGGGAGAAAAGACGGGGTGGTTGGGGAGAAAAGACGGGGTAGTTGGGGAGAAAAGACGTGGTGGTTGGGAGAAAAGACGGGGGTGGTTGGGGGAGAGAAAAAGCCCCCTCCACGATGAAAAGTCAGGAAATTCATTTCACCAGTTGGTGAATGAATTTTCTCCCCCGCTCGGTCCACGCGAGATACATCCTCGTATGTACGGTGTCTCTGCCCACGAAGAGGTCGAAGTGGGTGCGGCTCTTCGCCAGCCCCTGGTGCGCATACTCGGCGTAGAGCATGTACTGCCCGCTCTGGTAGTACTGCACTCGCTCGGCGCAGAGCAGACGGTTCAGCTCCTGCGCCGTCAAGCCCAGCTCCTTGGCTATCTGCGTGGTGGTGTAGCAGGAGATGCTGTCGAGCACGTTGTCGGCGTAGAGGGCCTTGGGCAGCAGACGGTCCACGTCGTGCTCCAAGTCGATGATTTCCTCCGCCGCCTTCTGTATGCGCACCAGTTGCTCGTCCACCTGTCGGTCGAGGTTTCGGATGCGCTCGCCTTGCTCGGCGATGAGCTTCTTCTGCTGGGCGATGAAGGACTCCTTCTGCTCCAAGGTGGCTCTCAGCACCTCCTCGGCACGGCGGCGGATGTCCTCGTCGGTGTCGTCCTCGTGGGCGAGGACGTAACCGCCCGTCTTTCTGATTTGCGGCAGCACCTCGGATGTTACCCAGTGCTTGAACCTCTGGGCGGTTTCGAGTTTCGAGCCGAAGACGAGCGCATAGAGACCGCTCTCGTTGACAAAGTACAACTGGCGGTGCTGATTGAAAACTTGTCCATTTCTTCGTGTGGCCATACTGACGGTACGTTTCATACCGTCAGTGGAATTTACGTGGCGCAGGATAGCCTTGCGAGCTTGGTCGTACCCGAGCGCCTTGCCCATGTCGGCAGCGCAGAAAAGCGGCTCTCCGTTGTCATCGAGCAAGATGCGGATGCGGCCGAACTCAGGGGCCTCGAACACCATCATTTGGATGGAGTTCTCATGGTTGGCGGCATCAGATGCCGCCATGTTGGTAGTAGCCTTGCCACCGCCAACCTTTACATTCCTTTTTTTCATAAGCTGTAAATATTTTAAATTATTAAAACTATGTTTAAAAAAATGAAATGTGTTTTTCATAAATCGGAATGTTGTATCAACCTTGTCAAAGAACGAGTGGATGCCAAAACATTCTTGTGCGCCAATTACAACATGGCATAACACAGGGGAGCCCACGAACATCAGAGCTCGGTGTTGCTCTGAAATCCATGGCAAAGGTAAGGCGAAACTTGGGGATGGCAAAAGAAAAATGCAAGCGAGAGCAAGCTTGTCTAATCTGTCTAATCAATTCGTGGTTTTTCGTCTAAAGTGTCTAATGATTCGTCTAACGGAAAGGATTTTTTGACTGGAAACTAAACTTCTTGAACAAAAGAGATTGGCTTTAAGAAAAAAAGATTATCTTTGCAAAAAACAATATAAATGGCAAACAAGAATTTTAATATATATTGCGATGAAAGTTGCTATCTCGAGCACGACCACAAGCCGTATATGCTGCTTGGCAATATCAGCTGTGCCTATCCACAAGCAAGAAGGCACTCCGAACGCATCAAGGAAATCAAAAAGAAACATCATTTCTATGCCGAGATAAAGTGGACGAACGTATCACAATCTAAACTGCAATTCTACCTCGAACTCATCGACTATTTCTTTGATACAGACTTGAAGTTTCGTGCCATAGGCGTGCAAAAAAAGCACATACGGCTTGAAGAGCCCAATGTCGCTTATGACGATTTTTACTACAAAATGTATTATCGGTTGTTGAACTACAAAGTCGATACAACCGACCATTATAATGTATATCTTGACATCAAGGATACCTGGTCGAGTACAAAGGCCAACAAGCTGAGAGACATCCTGAACGTACAATTTGGAGTCTTTCGAAAAGTACAGTGTATACGATCGGAAGAAAGCCTCCTTTTACAGATGGCAGACTTGCTAATGGGAGCGATAGCATACGAAATAAATGTACCAGAAAAGAGAAGCTGTGCAAAGGTAAAAGTCTTGGAACAAATCAAAAGACATTGCCCAGACTTAGCGCATTCCATCTCACCCAGCAAACTTAATCTTTTCTTCATAAACTTGAAATAATGTTCAATCTTACCAAACAATACAACTCACTTCTCGAAGTAGATGCCATGACGCCTACGCAAAGAACAGCCTCCCTGCGCAGAATATTCAACAGAGACATCCAAGAAAACGACAAACTTGCATTTCGTACCAAGAAAATCTATCCCATCCCAAGAGAAGGGATGGATAAACTGGAAATGCTGTTCTGGCATTTGACTACAAAGGTAGTAGAGCATACCACCAACCATCGAGAGTACGATAGAGCGAGAAGCATACGCTTGCATTGGATAAAATTTCACATCGAGGAACGTAAAAAAAGCGACATGCTTATCTTTTCCACAAAGAATGGCCGTGAGAAAAGAACATACATCTATGACAAGACAGAGCAATATGTGATAGTGTTAGAACCCAAGGAGGCGAAGAAAAGAGATGCACATGGGAATGAATATGTTTATCCCTATTATTACATGTTGACTGCATATAAGTTGGAAGGCAAAGACAAGATGCGAAACAAGATAGAACGCCTCTATCTGCGAAGATGCGACACTCTCCTATGAAAGGGCAACCCATAAAAAACAGCAAAGGACGCAAGGCATCTTGGCCTAACGTCCTTCGATTTCCTTCCTTCAAATGATGGATGAACTCTGCCGCAAAGTTAAGCATTTTTCCGCTTACAACAAAATATATCGAATGTTTTTTGATGCAGCATGGGGTTATTTAACTATTTTATACCATTCAATTTCTCTTTCATCTCCATAAGCCTCATATAAAGACCCTTGTAGGCAATCTCGTAGAATCGGCTAACCTTTTCGTAGGCAACGTCAAGTTGATAGTGTCTTACCCACATGTCCTTCAACTTGGTCACCTCTTTGGCTCCGCCATATTTCCACAAGCTGCGCTCGCGTGAGATAGACTTGCGCAACTTGTCGGTCATCGCCTTCATTTCCTCGGGAGTATCATAAGAGAACACCGTAGGAAACCACTCCATCATCTGTGCCACAAACTCTTTGTCGCCCACCTCCTTGCGGCACACGCCTGCCTCCAGCAAAGCCTCGAAGATGTAGTACCATTCATTCTTGCTTGTGGGGTTGATTCTGCCATGCTCGTTAGTACCGTAGATGGCGTTGTACTCGCCAAGGTCGATGCTTCGGGCTATCTCGTCGAGCAAGTTTTGTAGCTTTTCGTCAGAGTCGAAGAGCTTGGTGTCGAAGATTTTGTTGCGCAGGGAGTCTGTGGTGTCTTTGTCACTCTTCGTTGTGCAATCACTTTTGGCATTTTGTTGTGCTCCGTTAGGATAGTAGTTGAAATCTCCATATACGTTTAGGTTGTTATATGTAGTATTGTGAGGCTGCTGTTGTTTTTGTGAACGCTCATTCTGTAACATGTCTTCATGGATGATATCATTGAGGCAAACAATAGACATAAAAGAGTAAAACTCCTTTACCTCAATGTCATTGTGCATAGCATGTAAAGTGGCGATTAGGGAAACCATATCAAGATTTTGAGAATGATGGTTAAGGTAACCTTGGATGATACCAAAAAAGGATAAATGTTTCATCTCTTGATTCTTTCTTTTTCTGTATTCTTTCAAGAAAGTTCTGATTTCTTCACTTGTCGCATCTTGCGTATCAAAGACTTTGTTGGTCTGAAAATCACTTATCTCTTTCTTCCATATAGGTAGGGTTTTAAGATATCCCTTTTCGTTTCTTAGCACGAGGCTAAAGTCTGGGTGCGATATGCGGTACTGAATATTTGACAAGTGCTTGGCAATGAGGTAAAATAGATGAAGCAAAGTGGAAGTTGTCCCTCCAAAGCCACCGATGATGACCTCGTTACATTCTGGCAGGTTGAATTTGGATGACATAACGGCAACATCATTTTCTTTAGAAAAAGATTGAGATAGGGCTGGGTTGCATGCCTCATTTTCTAAAAGAATGGGGAGTGATTGGGTATAGTTCGATTCAGCAGAGAAAGTATATTTTTGGATGTGCAGCATAGCTGCATGTAGTCTTTCTGTCTGCTCCGCAAATGGGAAACATGCCATACTATTTGGATTCGTGTAGTCAACAAACAAAGGAGGAAAAGAAACTAAGTTCTTCTCCTCTTCGTTTAGTTTACCTATAAGGTCTATCAGCTCGTATGACAGAGACACCATCGAAAAGAATTGGGCAGACCAAGAATGTATGGTTTCCAGCCTTTCCGTGTTCTCTATGATGTGGTTTAGTTGTTGTTCGATAGCTTGTTTGCTGCTCATTTCTTTTGTTGTTTCATTTCTTCGTCGAATTGCATTTTCAGTTGATATAACTCTGAACTGTGGTCGGCAATCTCAGAACGGTAATTTTTATAGAACCCCAGAACATCTTTTAGCTTGGAATTGCCTGTGAGCTCATCAATGTTGTTGAAGTCGTTTTTGAAGATGATGGGGTACAGTTCTTCTTTCTCGCTTTCTGTAAGATTTTGCATCTTCTCTCTCCATTTGGCGGTATATCCCAGATGTTCAAAAAACAAGCGGAATATGATGAACGTCTCAGGCATGATGAGAAGTTCCATGAATTCTTCCTCATTTCTGCCAAAAGCTTTTTCAAAAAAGGATACTCCTCTTCCAATTTTACCCTTGGTGGCATTGAGTATGGCTTGCACGGCACGCACATACTTTTTGTTCCACTTCTCTCCAATGTAATCTCGGTCGTGGCTGTGTTCGTCACGTATCGGGTGATACTTCATTGGGAACGAATAGATGTCCACATTTAGTTTCTCGCACAAATCGACATTGATTCTCATTCTGCGATACAAATCTATTGGATCATCCTTGAAATTGTAAAGCAGATAGTTGGAGAAACTCTTAAAGCCATGCTCTGCGCTGATGGTCAATGCCTTGACATACGCTTTTTCCGTATTCATGTCATCGAATGCGATGCGCAAGGGCTTGATAGGGATTTGCGCCAACAAACTGACTCGCTCTTCGTTGAAGAGGCGTGCATCTACACCTTGGTTGAAATCCACAAATCTGATTCGCCCTTTCTTGATATGCTTTTTCGCTTTCTTGGCGAAATAAGGTGCAAACAGATAATAGCTTTCTAATATTGCCTCACGAGTACAAGACTCAAAATGGAGTAATCCGTATTCATCCCTTATGGCATAAATTCGTTCTCGGTCTTCTTCAGACAACGACTTGGAAAGATTGAGTTCTGCCAATAACTTTTGGCATTTTCTAATATATCCTCTGTCATTGATGTGCAAGCGCAAGTTTCTGATGGCTATCTCGTAATAGTCTGGCTCAAAATACTTCGAGTCTTTTGTAAAACCACAAGACTTTATATCTTCTATGATTGTCGCCAAGTTTTTGGAAGCTAACACGTTGTTGTCCATCAGCAACAAGTTTTGCTGTTCACCATACAGTCTTCGAGTTCGGGTGATACGGTCGTGAAGCGGAAGATAAGCCGCATATTGTGGCTCCAATATAGGCACGGCACAGAACGGACAATGACGTATGCAGCCACGTGTGGAATAACTATAATAGGCATTATTATCGGGATAGACATAGTCGATTTCTTCCAAGATGGAATAGTCCAATGGCAACTCGTCGATGATGTATGGATTGTCATCGTCGATGTCTCCAGATATGTTCCCAACATGGCGAGTATGCAAGGTTCCACAATGTGGCCTGATGCCAGTGGCATCCTCAATCTCGTCAGGTTGGATGGAAGCCAACACACCTCCTATCATGAGATTATGCTCAGGATTTTTTACCAAGTTCTTGGCAAACAAGATGGTGTCTATTGTGATTTTCCAATAGAAAGTGAAAAGGGTCGTAACACCCACCCAGTCCCACTTAGGATGCTTTTGGTATTCCTTCGTATGGAAATATCGCTTGTAATGTTCCAACCAAGGATATATCAAGAGAGCATACTTAGACCTATCAATGCCTATAGCATCAAGGTCTGCCTTTCTTCGGTTCTTGATAAACTCGAATATGTAGTGTCCCTTCAACTTCCAGTTGATGCTGGAGTCTATATCATTGAGCTTTTCGATACATTCTTCTGTTATCTCCCGAATAACAAAGTCCTTCAAGTCGCCCTTGAAGAAGATAACATCATCCCCTCTCAACTTAAAATAAGTCGAGAGTTTCATGAGTGCTATCGGAGGAAACTTATTCTTATAGTTGGGCTCTATCAGCAATACCTTACGTTTCATTTCGTGATTTCCTCCTCTATTTTGTCTATGAGAGAGTTGCGCATGCCTTCATCAGGGAACACCTTGGAAATGACTGAGTAAATCTTGCCAACCAGTTTACGCTCGGCCTTCGACATTTTGGAGTATGCCTTTCCATCGGTGCGGAACTTTGGCTTGCTTGATGCAGGCAATGGTTCCGGCTTAGGAAGAGGAGTCTTAGGCGAAGACTGCGCAGAGGTTGTGCCGAGGTTATAGCTTTCTCCGATTCGAGCCACGAGTGATGCGACTGGAGAACCAGAATCCTTGATTTTTGCAAGTTTGGCTTGAAGATTCCTTTCTGCTTTTTCCTTATTTCTTTTCTGTTCTTCAAATTGCTTATATAGTTTTTCTCTTTCCGCCGTATCAGTATAACCTTTCTTTTCCTTTTCTTCTATTTGAAGTTTGGTTTCATTGGCCTTAGAGATAGTTCTGTAGCAACTTTTTACATCAGATACTTGATTGCAATAAAGTTTCAACTTTAGAAATTCTTCTTTCACGGCACTCTCAAATTCCTTGCTTGTTTCGTTATCTTCGAAATAGTCTCTTCGAGAGTTGGGTGTTAATTTACCATTTAAAGCATGTAATTCTCCAAAAAAATAAAAGGAGAAACGCTGGTCATTTGTATTTGTAAAGAATTTTTTACAGATTTCAGAGTCTCCTATCTGAATGTTGGCAGAACGCAACCTAATGCCTCTGGCCAAATTGCCAGATGGTATTTGCCCCACTAAAGTAGTCATGGTGTACCACCCCCAAAACAAGGGCTCTCCATGAGAATCCTCTCTATACAAGAAATTTACCCCATAAACTTCACCAGAAGTTTTTTTATTTCCTTTATCCGAAGTGTAAATTTTAGATTTGTATGGCTTGAAGATTTGGTCATCATTGATGTAGATATTGTAAATATCCACTGAGAGTTGATGGGCCTCCATATATTTTTGAATCTCTTTTTTGTATAAGAACGAACTGTTAATATCAATAGGTGCAACCATTTGGAGGTAGTCTGTTACCTCATCAATATCCAACAAATCATCCAAAGTAATATCTTCCATAATCACCTTGAAATAATGTTCGTTTTTATTCTCTTTTTTTTGACTCGTATGTAGTTACTTGTCTTACAACTTCTTCACCACTTGATTTATCTTCAGTGTCATTGATGAGCTCCTGCAACTTCTCCGCATCCCAAGTAACTATAGACTTGGCCTCCTCGCCTTTGTAAGAAGTTTCAAATATGAGCTTTTGACAATATGCCAAACCGCCCAATCGACCAATGCCACGAAACCCTTTGTCAATACCTTTTTGCTTGGTAGATTGTGCAATGTTGCGTAATATGCTGAATGCCTTGTCAGATTGAATACCTAAGGCATTGTCTTCTATTATAATTTCACGCTGTTCACTGTTAATTCTAATAACAATGGCTTCTTCACCTTTCTGTAGGATGCCAGTCTTTACGGCATGGTCCACGGCATCTGCGGCATTCTGTATGTACTCTCTGTAAACGAAGAGTGGGTTCTCATACATTCCTGTAGTGAGCGACTCGATTACGTTTTTTCCTATGATTGATTCTGTCATATTTTGTCTTATTCGTAATATAAATATATTGGTTTAGGAAACTTGATATTGAGCATGGAGCGGAATATCGGGTTTTGTATGATGTATTCTCCTTGCTTCAGCCTCGTGAGCATTGTCTTATATACAGACGGCACGAAACGGAAATCTTCCTTGGCTATCTCAATGGCATTTGTTCGCCCAAAAGCCTGTGTAGCGCAGTTCCCTTTTACGCGCTTGTGAATGTCGCTCACGAATTGCTCTGCTCCGAACAGTACAATTCCCAATGAGCGACCACGTTCCGTAATGTCCAATATCTGGTGCAGGATTGGCGAGGACTTAGGTACGTCGTTGGAAGCATACTTGTTCAGCTCGTCCACAAAGATGACAATTCGACTTGGGATATCCTTGTCTTCTCGGTCTGTACTGCCTAACTTGAGGTTATAGACAGCACGCATTACGTCACCAAAAACGAAACCTTGCGATTCTTCGTCCAACTTTGCCACATCGACAACAAAGACATCATTGTTCTTTATTTCTGCTATTTTGTCTCTCAGCCGAACACTTGTGTCAGCACCCAGTCGGTTGGTGAACATTTCTTGGTTCTTCTGATAGCTTTTGTTGAATAGTCTGTAAAACTTTCTCCAGCTAAGCACCGAAATCTCCTTACCACTTCCTGTCTTTCCCGTAGGATTGGCTTGCTCTTGGAGGGCTTGTCTCAAATCGCTCCAAGTTTCTACGTTGCTAAACTTTCCACTTCCTGCGATGATATAGTTGATGATAGACTCCACGGTGTCGTTAGGATCATCCACATTGGCAAACAACAAATCAAGACATTCCTTGTCTTCCGTATTTTCAAACAAGTACTTGTATTGGAAAGCCTTGTGTATGGAGATTCTTTCATCTATGCGGTTTGCCCTCTCGTAGGTGTAAGTAGTCTTATCCTTGCTGTATGGATAGAAGTACTTTACATGCTGGAAAGGTTGCATTTCTATGCCTAATTGTTCATAGACAGGGCGTATCTCGTTAAGTTCATCCTTGCGTTGGTTCATCTGGTCAATAGACAGCAAGTCGGTACCTTTTACATTCATCATGATGAATGCTACGGATTCGTCACAGTTTTTCATCGACATGTCTTGGATGGCTTTCATCAGGAACATAGCGTAAGAGGTCTTGGATGCCAATCCCGATATACCTGATATGTTGAGGTGGGCACCTTCTGGACCTATCAAGTAATGCGAATTGAAATGGACAGGTATGGTGGTCTTGTTCTCACCGTCATACATTTCGATGTAACCAGCAGGAAGAGGATTTTTGACATCATCCAGTCCGAGTGCTTCCCTGATTTCCTCATTGGTAGCCAAATGAACCAATTTGCCTTCTTGCACAGGTATGTATATATTTTGGTCGTTACCCACCACATTGCATTTCACATAGTTCATACCGATTCTTTCGGTATAGGACTCAGTTTCTACCTTTCCGAAATCACTTGAAATGAATCCTGCCAAAGCACTTGGTGAATCGGTCATGTGGGAAATTTCCTCCACCACACCATACGTCTTCGAACCTTGTATATGCTCAACTACAACCACGTCAAAAGGCTTTAACTTCACATCCTTGTTTGTCCAAAATGTAAAGTCTTCTATTGTAGAAGGTTGCTTCTCTGTCGCTATAATCTTTCCAATAACTTCCATAGTGTGATAAACTTTTTAAAATAAGTTGATGAAATATTCGTCGCTGATAAACTTGCTCTTGCAGTAGCTCTCCGTCATATAGACAGGATAAAGATGATTTGCCCATCTTGCATCAGAACCATAGCATACAGGATTCCTCTCATTGATGATGTTTGCCGTAATCATATCTATCTCTTCGGTAGAGATTCCTTGTTCGTTCTCCTTACCAGTCATAAGCATCTTTTCTAATTTCAAGATGCCAGAGTAAGGTGTCTCAGAGTATCGTTTGTCTCGGATGCGAACATACCAAATGGCAAAATGCACATCACCAAACATTTCACCAGGTTTCCAAAGGTAAGCAGGGGTGCGATGAAACAGGGGCAAATTAGCAATGGCGGCTGCATTGCTTTGTCCTTTCTTGTCTTTCATCAGATTAGGGTTGAAAGACTTGGAAACACCCACCACTCTGCGGTAGTTGTTTCTGATATTTACAAGTTCTTTGTAGTCTGTGGATTTCATTGGGCGATATTGTATGGTACCGTCCTTGATAAGATAACTATCTTGTGTGAGCAAGTGTTTTGCCGTGAGGCGAGCAACAATTCGCTTCTCACAATCCACCATCTCGTCCTGTATTTTCGCAATACCTTTGTTCTCTAAAGTTTCATTGCCTACACACTTCGTAGGGTAGCATAAAATCTTCTCAATTTTACCCCCCCGTTTTGTAACGCCTTGATTTTCAAGGCGAGATTGTTAAAAAATACTTTATCGTCAACACCTTCCGAATTGGCTGCCACTGGTAGGCAAATGGTGGAATACACCTCTTGCTCGATGTTATGGAAAGACTTGAAATGTAAACCATCTTCTTGCATTTCTCTCTTGCAGCAACATACGGAAATCTGTCCGCTCACAATAGGGAACACTTTGTTGTTGTATTGGATATCATCTATCTTATAGACTTTTCTGGAACCATCAAGAAAGTATTGGAAAATAGGTGGTTGCTTTATGCGCATCTCAGCCTCATGTCGCATGTCCCTTGATTTTGGGTCATGTACATCCTCGGCAAAATCCTTGAGAGGAATATAGGTGTTCTCCTGCTCTTCATAAATGATATGAGGCATCTGTACTGTATCCAAACAGTACTTGAAAGACTTGAAGACCTTGCCTTCCGTCTCTTGCTCTATCAGTTTCAGAATTTTACCCATGTTCGTTATTATTTCTGTTTATATTGGGGCAAAGGTGCATAAAAATTTCGAGTATGCAAAACATTTATTTTTTGACGTGTTTCCAAGAAAATATCGTATCTTTGGGCAGTTTTTATAAAAACAAGAACAAGCAATGGCAAGAAGAAAGATTGAATATCGAAAACAGGCGATTAAAAAGATAACAGCGATTTTTTACGTATTTCTCACACCGTTATTCCGCTACGCATGACATCCTCGTAAAGAGGAGAAGGGTTGCTCTCGTCTATCAGCACAGGCTCTATCGAAGTATCGACATCAAGAGTGGCAAGCCAAAGCAAGGAATTGGTATCAAGCCAGTCTCCTTGAAGCTTGAGTATGATAACCGCCACGTCAATATCACTGTCCTTGCGAGCCTCATTGCGACTGCAAGAGCCATACAGGTACACCTTGGCATCGGAAAGCAATGGAAGTATTGCCTCCTTGTAGCTGCGCACTTTTATCAAAGCTGACTCTCTATCCATAATTTCAACTCTTTAGTTTTGTCTATCCCATGCCAATATTTTATTTTATTGGGCAAAGGTAAGACTTTTATTTGTAATCACCAAATGTTTTTTGAAATAAAATACAAACAAGAGGTCGAAAAACATACCCCTTTTTTCTGACGCTGACAGCTGACAGTCCGATTCCTTGCCTATACCTCCGAGGGAAAAAGGGTGAAAGAGAAAGTTTATATTTATATATATTATAATATATATAAATATAAAAATATTCTATTAACAATTCTTCACTCTTCACTCTTCACTCTTCACTCATCACTCATCGTTCTTCGTTCTTCACTCAAATAAACGGGGGTGCGGAAATCGGACTGTCAGCTGTCAGCGTCAGAAAATCTGTGCTATCTGTGGGAGCACATAATATCACTCCATATTCCAGAAGGACCGAAACGCTGCTGACGAGAACTCTGTGTTTTCGAGGCGATGAAACTATGCGACGAGCCCCGGAAAACTATGTTTCCCCAAGAAGTGCTGGAAATCGACCCTTATCACACCTCCAAAATTGGTGGCGTCGGGGAAAAGCCGTACCTTTGCAGCAGTTAAGAGAAGTGAAACTAAAAACTTACAGACTATGGCAAACAACACTAAGGGAACTTTGAAGTACAGAAAGATTCAGCGCACCCCGCAGAGCGGTGAGAACGCTGGCAAGAAGAAATGGTACGCCACGGCGGTGACCGACCGCGAGATGTCGTTCGAGGACTTCGTGAGCCACATCTCCGACCACGGCTCTCCTTACTCCCGGGGCTGCATCCACGGCGTGCTGATGGATGCCCTCGACCACCTGCAGGAGCTCATCCTCGACGGCAAGAGCGTGCGCCTGGGCGAGCTCGGCCTCTTCTCCATGGGCATGACCTCCCGCGCGGAGGACTCCAAGGACAAGGTCACGGCGCAGAGCATCGTCGGCACTCACCTCATCCTCCGCAACACCCGCGCCTGGAGCAACGCCGAGCTCTCCAAGAAGTGCAAGCTGCAGGAGTATGGCACCTACGACACCTCTGCCACGGAGGGGGGAGACGACAACGGTGGCGGAAGCACTCCTTCCACTCCTTCCGAGAGCGGTGGCGGCGGCACTGAGGCTGGCGGTGGCAGCGGCACTGAGGCTGGCGGTGGCAGCGGCTCGGGCGGCTCGGAAAGCGATTAAGCCTTTTACCTTTGAAATTTTACGATTAAAACCTTTTGACTTCTACGATTAAAACCTTACGCTTATGAAGAAAGAAACTTGGAAAACCATCCTTCAGATTGCCATCAGCATCCTTACGGCTCTTGCCACCACGCTGGGCATCGCCAGTTGTGCGGCAATGTGACGCTGTGGCATGGACGCTGACGCTGACACTGACAGTCCGATTTTCCGAGGGATAACCATCCGGAAATCAACTTAGCCAATGTCCTCCCCCCCTTGGGGGAACTAAGAATTAGGGATAGACGAGTCTTCGCGACTGGCCTATCCTTTTTTTTCTGCTGTCGCTTCCGAGACCGGCAGAGGGTCCCTGCTGGAACACGCTGGCGTCGGAATGGAAGCGAAGCCGATGTGGGGGAGTGTTTAAGACCCAAAAGACTTGGAATGACAACGTTTTCATAGAAATATAATGAGGAAAAAGACAGATATTGCATTTCTTTTCGTAACTTTGCAAGCGTTTGGCAAGAACATGTGTCAAAACAAACAAATGTAAAAGAACATCTAACGCAAACAATTAAAAAATGACAACATTAACAATTTCGATTATCGTCGTCTTCGTGCTTGGCTACGCCCTCATAGCCACAGAGAGCCTGACGAAGGTAAACAAGGCTGCGATAGCCTTGCTCATGCTCGTGGGGTGCTGGACACTCTACATGGTTGACCCTATGCAGTATCTGCAGATGATGCACCCCGACTACGCGGGCGGCGCCGCAGGCATGGTGGAGAAGGTGACCGCCATCATACAGGAACACCTGGGCGACACCGCCACGACCCTCTTCTTCCTGATGGGAGCCATGACCATCGTCGAGATAGTGGACCAGAACGGCGGTTTCGACTGGGTTCGCAAGGTGATGAAGACACATTCGAAGCGTGCCCTCCTGTGGCGCATAGCCTTCCTTACTTTCTTCCTCTCCGCCATACTCGACAACCTGACCACCAGCATCGTGATGATCATGATCCTGCGCAAGCTCGTCACCGACCACAAGGACCGCATGGTCTACGCCTCGCTCGTCATCATCGCCGCCAACTCGGGTGGTGCCTTCTCGCCCATCGGCGACGTTACCACCATCATGCTGTGGAACAAGGGCTTGATTACGGCCGCCGGCGTCATCGCCGAGATACTCGTTCCTTCTGTCGTTTCTTTGGTTATCCCTGCACTCATTCTTCAGACCATGCTCAGGGGCGAGCTCGTGGTGCCTGAGATTTCGGCCCAGCAGAACGCTGCTGCCAGCGACTTCACGGAAGGCCAGCGCAAGGCTGTGTTCTGGCTTGGCGTGGGCGGTTTGATATTCGTGCCAATCTTCAAGAGCATCACCCACTTGCCTCCGTTCGTGGGCATCCTCTTGGTGCTGGGCGTGCTGTGGACGGCCACCGAGGTGTTCTACCGTGGCCTTCATCGTGGCACCGATGCCGAGGGCACGCAGAAGCGAGTTACCAAGTTGCTCTCTCGTGTGGACATGAGCACCATCCTCTTCTTCTTGGGCATCTTGATGGCCGTGTCTTGCCTGGCAGAGGTCGGTGTGCTGCAGGCGTTGGGAAGAGGCTTGAACGAGGTGTTCGACGGCAACCACTACCTCGTGACGGGCATCATCGGTGTGCTCTCAAGCATCGTGGACAACGTGCCCTTGGTGGCGGGCTGCATGGGCATGTATCCTGTGACTCCTACGGGCGACATGGCGGTGGATGGCATCTTCTGGCAGTTGCTGGCTTATTGCGCCGGTGTCGGCGGCTCGATGCTGATCATCGGTAGTGCCGCTGGCGTGGTCGTGATGGGCTTGGAGAAGATTACCTTCGGCTGGTACATGAAGCATATCTCTTGGATAGCCTTCGTGGGGTATCTCGCGGGCATCATCTGCTATTGGTTTATCCGCACCTTCCTCTATGCTGTGTAAGCAGGCTCTTTGGGGTCGGATAAGCAGGCTCTTTGGGGTCGGACGAAAATAAAAGAAAGGCAACCTGTCGCTGTGGCAGGTTGCCTTTTCTCTTTTTTATTTCCTTCAGGCTTCGTAAGTTTTGCTATCTCATTTTGTTGCGGAACTCCGAGGGCTTGAGGCCAGTCTGGTTCTTGAACTTCGACGAGAAATAGTCGGGCGACTCGAAGTTGAGCCTGTAGGCTATCTCCTTGATGCTGTCGTCGGTGGTGGAGAGCAGCTCCTTGGCTCTTTGCAGGCGTAGGTTTTGCTGGTACATGGCGGGAGCGATGCCCGTGAACTCCTTGAAGAGCTTGCGAAACGACGAGTAGCTTACTCCCAAGTCTTCGGCTATCTGCTGTATGGTGAGGTCGCTCTCCAGCGATTCGCGTATGCGCAGGCGAGCCTTGCCTACCATGTCTACGTGGGCCGTGTTCTTGTTCAGGATGATGTTGCGCTCCAGGGAGTACATCATGCCGATGAGGTGGTTTACGATGCCTGCCAACGTTTGTTGCGAGTAGGCGGCTTCCTCCTGTGCTATTCGGTATGCCTCGTTGTACAGGCTCAGTATGTCGTTGCTGAACCCGACGTGGTAAATGGGTTTCTCGGGCGAAAGAAATCCTGCCTTCACCCGGTCGTCGATGTTCTTTCCCTTGAAGCCTATCCAGTAGCTGTCCCATCCCTTCTCGGGACTGGGGTGGTAGGTGTGCCATTCGCCGGGGAAGAGCAGAAAGATGTCGCCGGCCTTGATGGGGGTTTCTGCAATATGCGCCGACCGGAACACGCCTTCGCCTTCGGGCTGGTAGAGCAGCTGATACTCGTCGAGCTCGCGCCCCTTCTTTAGGTCGAAGTAATAGCCGTCGGCATGCCCCTTGGTGGGATAAGGCTCTCCGGGCTCGATGATTTCGTGCCCCACGGTGCTCACGGTGAGCCCCCATTCCTTGTCTCGCTCGTTGGCCAAAAGATATTTGCTTGTCTGCATGTCTGTGATAATCTTGTTCCGACTGCAAAAATACGGATTTTACGGCAGAAAAGCGCACGAGGAAAGTTTTTTTATGCTTTTATGTGCATAAAAAAGTACTTTCGTCCGCGCATCCTCAGCTGTTTTCCCCTCGATGTCGCCCGTTGCGTAAAGGTGTTCTGCCTCTATGGCGCAGGGGGTGAGGAATGGAATATGTAGCGATAGCTCCGCCTTGACTACCTATATATATGATGGAAACTGGTGGTTAGGGCGGTGCCGTCCTTGAGCGCGTTTCTTTAAAATCAGTTAAAAACAAGGGATTCCCTCGTAAAATGTGTGGAAATGTGATGAGATTCCCTCATAAAATGTGTATATTTGCAGCGTTATTCCCTCATAAAATGTGACGGAAAGATAGATTATTCCCTCATGAAATGTGATTTCGAAATATAGGTTATGGAAAGATTAGCTATCGATGAACTTCTGAAATGGAAGAATAAGGAATATCGAAAACCTCTTATTATAGAGGGGGCAAGACAGGTAGGAAAGACTTGGCTGGTGAAGGAATTTGCCCGTCGGAATTATAAACAGTTAGCGTATGTGAACTTTGAAGAGATGAAGATTCTTCAGAATCTCTTCGAGCAGGATTTTAATATCCCCAGAATTATTACCGCCATCGGAGCTGCAACGAATGTTACTTGTACCGAAGGAGAAACACTATTGTTTTTTGATGAGATTCAAGCAGCCCCTCATGCCGTCACATCTCTGAAATATTTTGCAGAGAATGCGCCGGGCTTTCATGTGATAGCAGCTGGGTCTCTCTTAGGCATCGAACTGCATCTGGGGGAATCTTTTCCTGTGGGTAAGGTGGAATTTCTATCCCTGTATCCAATGAGCTTTATTGAGTTTGTGATGGCTATGGGGGAGGAGAATCTGGCGCAGCTGCTGCAGACGAAAGACTGGAATATGATAACCATGTTTGCTCCGAAACTACAGGAGTTATTAAAGTATTATTACTACGTGGGAGGTATGCCAGAGGCAGTGTCGAGCTTTAGCCAGAATCGTGACTGGAAAGAGGTGAGAGCCATACAGAAGGATATTCTGAACAGTTATCAGAGAGATATGTCGAAGCATGCTCCATCGGAGATTATTCCCCGTATTACCGATTTGTGGAAATCCTTGCCAGCCCAGTTGAGCAAGGAAAACAGGAAGTTTATCTATGGAGTGGTGCGCGAGGGGGCAAGAGCCCGGGAGTATGAGTTGGCCTTGCAATGGCTGCTGGATGCCGGACTAATATATAAGGTATATAATGTGAAAGCTCCCCGATTGCCACTTGCCAGTTATGAAGAACGGGCTGCTTTCAAAATCTTTGTCTTGGATGTCGGGCTTTTGGGTGCGATGTCCAATCTCAAGGCAGCTACGATCGTGGCGGGCAACGGTATTTTTACCGAGTTTAAAGGGGCGTTGACGGAGCAGTATGTTTTGCAGCAGCTCATTCTCAAGTATGAACCATATTATTATGCAAAGACCAACAGTACTCAAGAGATTGATTTCCTGCTCCAGGACGAGGAGGATGAGATAGTTCCATTAGAGGTGAAGGCCGAGACGAACGTTAAGGCGAAAAGTCTGCGCCAGTTTGTGACAGACAACCAGTCAAAGAAAGCCTATCGTATCTCCCTGAATGATTATAAAGAGGAAGAATGGGTTACGAACGTACCGCTCTATGCGGTAGATGGTCTTGTGTTTTAGCGATAGCTCCGCCTTGACTACCTATATATGGAAACTGGTAGTTAGGGCGGTGCTATCGC
>DJOI01000011.1:0-449 GCA_002439605.1 Candidatus Segatella mututuai
AATAATTAACTAACATAACTAAATAACTTAGATGAAAAAAGTCAATCTATTCCCCGCGTCAAAAAGAATTTTGGCGTTGGCAGCAATAGCAACAGGAGTTGCTTTGCCCCCCCGATGATGATGGCTGCTAAGGTGGCTCAGACTGTTCAACAGACTGGTTCTGTCAAAGGACAAGTGTTGGATGCTTCAGGCGAGCCAATCATTGGTGCCACTGTTAGAGTGAAAGGATCCAAGTCAGGTACTGTTACCGACCTGGATGGTAACTTCACGTTGGCAGCTGATGCTGGCTCTACTCTTGAAGTAACTTATATTGGTTACAAACCTGTTACCGTAAAGGCAGGTTCTGCACCTCTTACTATTAAGATGGAAGAAGAAGGACAGACGCTGAACGATGTAGTCGTTGTAGGTTATGGTACTATGCGCAAAAAGGACTTGACAGGTTCGGTTGT
>DJOI01000011.1:593-9601 GCA_002439605.1 Candidatus Segatella mututuai
TCCCTTTACACTTCTGGCTCTCACAACTCTCCATTGATTATCCTCGATGGTATGCAGTTTGGTGGCGAGCTTTCTGAAATCAACCCAGACGACATTGCCCAAATCGATGTGCTGAAGGATGCTTCCTCAGCTGCCATCTATGGTGCCAAGGCTGCCAGTGGTGTTATCATCGTTACAACCAAGAAGGGAAAGGTTGGTAAGCCCATTATTAATGTAAGTGCCAATTTGGCTGCCAACACCAAGGCTCAGTATCGCAAGGTGTTCAGTGCTTCAGAGTATATGACCTTTCGAGAGGATTGGTACAAGGCCACAACATATGGCTATGATAAGAATGGAAAGTGGGGATACTATGGCGTAGATAGCAAGGTGCCTGCTGGCTACTATGATAATGTGGAGAATGCTCAAAGACTCTATGGCATTACTTCAGACCAATGGGCTACTATGGGTGACAAGACTTTGGGGGCAGACGAAAGTTTATTGTCTCTGTATGCTCGGCGTATGGGTTTTGATGTAGATGCAAACAATGTGTTGTCTAACTTCTTGGCAGGAAAAAGCTACGATTGGGAAGATGCCACTTTCCGTACGGGTTTCAATCAGGATTACAACGCCAGCATTTCTGGCGCATCCGAAAAGGTAAACTATTATTTAAGCTTTGGCTACTTGAAGAACCAAGGTGCCATCCAGGGCGATGACTACCATGCGTTCCGTTCAAACATGAAAATCAATGCCAAGATTACGGATTGGCTGGAGGTGGGCGCGAATGTAAATTTCCAGGATCGTTCAGACGTGTCTGACCCTGTGCCTATGGGTAGCAACTATTGGGACAATAACCAGTTGCGCATGTCTCCGTATGCTTCTCGTTATGATGAGAATGGCAACGAAGAGCACTATCCAACAAGTGGCAATCCTACGAATGGTGGCTATAATTATCACTTCGAAAAGCAGTACATAGACTTGGAGAAGGGACAGACCATCTTGAACACCATCTTCAACGCCAAGGTGACCTTGCCATTTGGATTTACTTATTCATTCAACATCGCCCCACGTTACCAGTGGCATTACGACCGTTATTTCTTGTCGGCGGAGTTGCCTGATGCTGACCCGTCAACACGTGGTGTCAACAGAAAGTCAGCAAAGAACTTTGATTATTCCTTGAACAATACCATTACTTGGGATAGAATATTCAACAAGGATCACCACTTCACCGTTACTTTGGTACAGGAGGCAGAGGAATACCGTTATTGGAGCGATAATATAGAGGCTCGCAACATTACTCCTTCGGATGTATTGGGATTTCATAATATTTCTGGTGCAAATAAAGAGCAGAGCAGTTTCTGGGTGAGCGATACCCATTCTACAGCAGCAGCTTACTTAGGCCGTCTGTTCTATAGTTACAAAGACCGCTATATGTTCACGGGTACTGTTCGACGTGATGGTTACTCGGCATTTGGTTCCAATAATCCTTGGGCCACATTCTATTCTGCAGGTGGTAGCTGGGTGTTCTCTGAGGAGGACTTTGTCAAGCAACCTTGGCTCGACTATGGTAAGTTGAGAGTCTCATACGGTACCAACGGTAACCGCTCTTTGGAAGATACTTATTTGGCGTTAGCCAACTTGTCTGATGGTGGTAAGATGGCATACTATAAGTATGGTACTACCGACCAAACTATCTTGAATGCGCTTTCTATCAGCCGATTGGCTAATCCAAACTTAGAGTGGGAGAAGACATCTGCGTTCAACGTAGGTCTTGATTTCTCCGTTCTCGGTCAGCGTCTTTCTGGTAGTATCGAATGGTATCATAAGATAACCAAGGATATGATTATGGCCCAGCGTCTACCTAACTTCACTGGTTTCAGCAGTATCACCACCAACTTGGGTGAAGTGACCAACTCGGGTATCGAAATCACATTAAATTCAAGGAACATCGAAACACCAAACTTCAAGTGGAATACCACTCTTGGCTTCTCTTATAACAAGAACCGCATCAAGCACTTGTATTATGACTATGATGAGAATGGTAACGAGCGCAGCGACACCTCTAATGGTTGGTTCATTGGTAAGCCTATCGGTGAAATCTGGAACTACAAAGTATTGGGTATCTGGCAGGTCGACGAGGCAGAAGAGGCGGCCAAGGTAAATCAGAAGCCTGGCGATCCCAAGGTGGCCAACTACTATACAGACGATGATATCATCAATGCCGATGGCTCTCGTACACCTGTTTACAATGATAATGATAAGGTTTACTTGGGCACAACCAATCCTCCTGTCTATTGGAGCTTACGCAACGACTTTACCTTCCTGAAGAACTTTACCTTCTCTTTCTCTATGTATTCCTACATGGGGCATAAGAGTTTGAGTGGAAACTACTTGAATAAAGACAATGCTGGTTCTCGATTTAACAGTACTTGGAATACTTATAAGAAAGAGTATTGGACACCAGACAATCCAACCAATGAGTATGGACGATTAGACGCAGTTGGTCCTACTGGTTGTACAGGAGTGGAGAAAGTTTACAATCGTAGTTTCGTCCGTTTGGACAACATCACTTTGGGCTATACCATTCCACAGGAGCTTACCCGCAAATTTGGTGTCGACAGGGTACACTTGTCAGCAGGTATCAACAATGTATGCACATTCGACAGCTGGGAGTATGGTGATCCGGAGACAGGTGGTTTCGCAAACCGACAGTTCCAGTTTGGTATTAATGTAACACTCTAAAAAACTTATCACAATGAAAAAGAATATAAACAAATTATACAGAAGTGGTCTTGTCGTCGCTATGGCGGTTACCATGATTTCTTGCGGTGACGATTTTCTGAAGCAGGACCCTCTTTCTTTCTATGAGCCTGGTAAAACTTATTCAACAGAAGCTGGTCTTGAGGCAGCTTTGACACAGTGCGATAAGCAGTTGAAGACTTACATCATCGATAATAACTGGAATAATGTAGGATTGGCCACCAATTATTACCTTACTGATGTCGGTATGTATGCCAAGACCGATGCAGGTGGTGGTTTCCTGGATAACTGGGATGCCAAGTTGACCCCTACCTCTGGTATGGGCGGCGGTGGTGATGGTAACTACATGCAGCGTTTCTGGGACCAGGGATTCACCATGGTAAAGTATGCCAATTCTGTGCTTTCGTATGTAGACAAGGTTGATGGACTGAGTGACGAGGTGCGCGATGCCTATAAGGGTCGTGCATACTTCCACAGAGCGTATGCCTACTATAACCTGACTCTTCAGTTTGGTGATATTCCTTTGATTACCAAGTTGCTGGAAACGCCTAAGCAGGACTATAAATCAACCAGCAAGACAGCCATATTCCAGATGTTGCAGAAAGACTTGGAATTTGCTGTAGCCCATGTGCCGGCACAAGCCAAAATGGCTTATGTAGGACAGGTGAACCAGGAGGCGTGTATGCAGCTCCTTATCAAGGTTTATCTTGTTAATGGCGAGTACAAAAAGGCGGAGGACATGGCTACAGAATTGATAAACGACCATGGGCTGCACCTTATGAAAGAGCCTTTCGGTACTTGGCAGCCTTCTGGTTGCGAGACGACATGGAAAGTTACTCGCAATGTTATCTGGGATTTGCACCGTACTCCTAATGTTTGCAATCCAGCCAACAAGGAAACCATCATGGCCATCATCAACTCAAATGACCAAGACCATTTGAATTACAATATTATGCGTGCTATGTTTGCACACTGGAGCAATGGTGTGATTCGTGATCCTCATGGATTGGCTGGTCCAGGCAAGAACATCGCCAGAAATAACTCTGAATATAATGAAACTTTGGATTGGGTGCGTGTAGCAGGACGTGGTATCGCTTTGAACCGTACTTCTTTCTTCTATAACAAGACCATTTGGTGCCAAGATGGTGAGACCGACTGGCAAGACTTGCGTCACAACCGTGAGGTGGGTAACTGGATGGAAATGGAAGATTTTAAGTACAACAACAAGCAATCAGACTTCTATGGTAAAAACTATCAGCTTTATGCTACCGAGGATTATGTAAAAGACGGCAAGGTGCTCGTGAAAAAAGGCGAAATCCTTTGCTCTGATACCATTCGTAGTTGGTTCCCTACACCTCTTGCCCAGCTTTATATCTTGGATGCAACCAATGAGGCTAACTTGGGAGCCAACCAGTTCCAAGGAGCTTCAGGAAAAGGTTGCAATGGCGACCTGTACTTGTTCCGTTTGGCTGATACTTATCTCCTCCGTGCCGAGGCTAAATTCTATCAGGGTAATGTGACTGGTGCCGCCAGTGATGTGAACGAAATTCGCAGCCGTGCCAAAGCAAAGAAGATGTTCACCACCGTAACTATTGGTGATATCATGGCAGAACGTGCTCGTGAACTTTACATGGAAGAGTTCCGACAGGCAGAGATGACACGCGTGTCATGGTGCCTTGCCAAGAGTGGTATGCCCGATGAATGGGGTGAGACCTATAGCCTTGACAATTGGGACAAGCAGGAAGGCACTGATTTGACAGGTGGCAGTTACTGGTACAAGCGTTGCACAAGATACAGTGTTTATAACCAGCCTTATGGAAAGGGCGTTTCTGGCCCTCAGACTTTTGAGTACAAGGTGAACAAGCACAACCTTTTCTGGCCAGTTCCTAACTCTGCTATCACAGCCAATAACAAGGCTAAGCTTCGTCAGAACTTCGGTTATGACGGATATGATGAAAGCATACCGATGTTTACCAATTGGGAAGAAGCTGTGGCTGACGAGGAGAAGTAATCAATTCCTATAATAAGGAACGAAAACAAAAAAGTGTGACGTGGAACTGCTGCTTCATGTCACACTTTTCTTTTTTCTTTAGTTTTTATTCCTTCAGCAAGGCTTCTGCCACCTTGATGTCGAAGGGCGTGGTGATTTTTATATTCTCACGGTTACCTTCCACCATCGCTACCTGGCAACCCAAGCTTTCCACCACAGAGGCATCGTCGGTAAACTGCGTCTTGTAGTTCTGGTTGAAGGCTTGCTTGGCAAGGGCGATGTCGAAAACCTGAGGTGTCTGTACCACGCGGTAGTCGTCTCGCATCACGTTTTTGCCTCCTCCACGCTGGTCTATATAGCGCAACGTATCGGTAACGGCATATACGGGTATGGCGGCATATTCCTCGCGGGCTGTCTCATAGCAATCTTCGATGACAGAAGTAGATACAAATGGGCGAACTCCGTCGTGTATTCCGACCACACCGTCGACATCATCAGGAATAAGAGCCAGACCGTTCTTCGATGACTGGAAGCGGGTGTCGCCACCATTGGCTATCTGGTGCTTGATGGCGAAATGATGTTCCTCGCAAAGCTGGTGCCAATATTCCTGCTGGCTTTCGGGCAGTACGAGGATGATGTTGATATCGGGGTTGTATTCGTAGAAGCGCTCTATGGTGCGCATCAGTATAGGCTTGCCGAACACAGGAAGAAATTGCTTGGGTGTCTCTGTGCCCATGCGCAGTCCTTTGCCTCCGGCTACAATGATTACGTAATCCATTGTTTGAATGAAGAGTTAGAAATTCTTGATCTGAGAATTATTTGCTGTTCATCAGATGTGTGTACATCATGCCTTTCTGCAGTTCAGCCACAGCCTCGTCGCCCACGAAGTAACTCAATATCTTGTAGGCATAGGGCAGGGTAGCAGCAGGGCCTTCACCCGTTATCACGTTGCCGTCCTCTTCATACAAATTGCCCGTGTACTCGGTATCGGCAGCAAAGTATTGCTCAAAACCAGGATAGCAGGTTGCCTTCTTGCCATTGAGAATGCCCGTGCTTGCCAAAACCATGGGGGCGGCACAGATGGCACCTATGCGCTTTCTTGCTTTGTGATGGGCAATGAGAACCTGTCTCACACCCTCGTGCTCGTTGAGATGGCTGCTTCCTGGCATTCCTCCTGGAAGTAGGAGCATGTCGGCATTGCTGAAGTCTTGGACATCCCCAAAGCATAGGTCGGCTTTCAGCGTTACGCCATGAGATGTTTCTACCCATTCATTACCTGTGATGCTTACGGTCTTGATGTCTACACCACCTCTGCGAAGAATGTCCACAGGAGCCAAACCTTCGATATCCTCGAAGCCATTGGCAAGAAATTCATATACCTTTGCCATAATTTTATGTTCTTTAGTCTGATTATTCGATTTATATTATTACCTTTGCAAAAGTAAGAATAATAATTGAAACTGCAAAATAAATGACACGACAACCATTGAAATTTGCGATATTTGGCAACGAGTACCAAGCCAAGAAGTCTACTTCGATAGAGAAACTGCTTGGCTACTTGGCAAAGAAAGGTGCCGAAATCTATGTGGAGAATGCCTATTACGAGTTTCTCACCCGCTGCCAGCACATCGATGTGAAAGCGGCAGGTGTGTTCGAGGATTATAATTTCGATGTGGATTATGTAGTCTCCATGGGAGGTGATGGTACCTTCCTCAAAGCTGCCAGCCGGGTAGGAGCCAAGGGAACTCCTATCATAGGAGTCAATATGGGACACCTGGGGTTCTTGGCCGATGTGCTGCCTGGCGAGGTAGAGGCTGCCTTGGATAGCTTGTATGCTGGAGAGTGCCAGATAGAGGAACATACTGTTATACAGGTAGAGGCAAAGGGAGGAGTCTTGGAAGGAAATCCTTTTGCCCTCAATGACATTGCCGTGCTGAAGCGCGATGACGCTTCCATGATTTCTATCCGCACCCAGGTGGATGGTGAGTTCTTGGTTACCTATCAGGCCGACGGGCTGATAGTGACAACTTCTACAGGCTCGACAGCCTACAACCTGTCGAATGGTGGACCTATCATTATTCCGCAGAGTAGTAGCTTGTGTCTTACGCCTGTGGCTCCTCATAGTTTAAACATCCGCCCTGTTGTTATTAATGACACGGCGGAGATAACTCTTGATGTGGAGAGTAGAAGCCATAATTTCCTTGTGGCCATTGACGGGCGCAGCGAGCGAATGACAGAAGGCACACGTCTTGTTATCCGTAAGGCTGCCCATGCCATTAAGATAGTAAAACAGCGTAACCAGCGATACTTCTCCACTCTGAGAGAGAAGTTGATGTGGGGAGCTGATCAGAGAGGAAGGTAAAGAGTTATGTTCCATATAGTCCGTATACCCAAGTTCAAGTATGGTGCCAAGACACTTCTCAAGTGGCTTTGGCGCGCCTGGCGTGGCAATCGATTGCAAGCTATACTCAATGCCATGGTGGGCTTGCTGTCGGTAGCCGTCAGTCTGGGACAGGTGTGGGCGGTGAAACATGCCATCGATGTGGCTTCGCATGCCGTACAAGGCAATATCTACTGGGCTGTGGCATTGATGGGCGGACTGATATTATGCGATTTCGCACTCAACATTTCTGGCATCTGGATAAGAAACCTTTTGGGCATCAAGGCTCAAAACCGTATGCAGCAGCGTATGCTCGACCGCATTCTACGTTCGGAATGGCAGGGCAGGGAGCGGCTTCATTCTGGCGATGTGCTCAACAGGCTCGAGGGTGATGTGTCGCAAGTGGTTGGCTTCCTTACCGAAACTATCCCAAGTACCTTGAGCGTCCTTGCACTCTTCCTCAGCGCTTTTTTCTATCTCTTCTCCATGGATAAACTCTTGTCGGTAGTCATTGTTGTCATGATTCCCGTCTTCTTGATATTCAGCAAGGTGTATATGGGAAAGATGCGATTTCTTACCAGGCAGGTGCGCGATTCCGACAGCAGGGTGCAGAGCGTGCTGCAGGAAACCATTCAGCACCGTATGCTCATCAAGACCTTGGAGAGCGACAGCGCCATGGTGGAACGGTTGGAGAACACCCAGTGTGAGCTTCGCTCCAACGTGGTGCGTAAGACGAAGTTCAGCGTGTTCAGCAACTTGGTTCTTAACTTTGGTTTTGCCTTGGGCTATTTGGTGGCTTTCCTTTGGGCTTCCGTGCGCATGAGTGCAGGCTCGCTAACCTTTGGCGGTATGACTGCCTTTCTGCAGCTTGTCAACAAGATACAGGGTCCAGCACGCAACCTTACTAAGTTGGTTCCTGCCTTTGTGGCTGTGTTTACTGCTGCCGAAAGACTGATGGAATTGGAGGAAAACCCATTGGAGGAACAGGGTGAGCCTATAGAGATGGATTCGCCTTGTGGCATCCGTCTTGAGAGGGTAAGTTATGCTTACAAGGCAGAGAAGTCTGAGGACGACTTGACTTCTGATGCCCGTAACATCATCCATCAACTTGATTTTGATTTTACGCCAGGCAGTTGTACAGCCATCTTAGGAGAAACGGGTGCCGGCAAGACAACACTTGTCCGGCTCATCTTGGCTTTGCTTCATCCGCAGGAAGGTCGTCTCTTCATATACAATAAGGAGAAGAGCCAGATACTCTCTCCGCTTCATCGTTGCAATTTTGTTTATGTGCCTCAGGGCAACACACTGATGAGTGGTACTATCCGTGATAATCTTCGGTTGGGCAAGCTCGATGCTACAGACGAAGAGATGGTGGAAGCTTTGCACAAGAGTTGTGCCGACTTTGTGATGGAGTTGCCAGCAGGTTTGGACACTCTTTGCAGCGAGCAGGGAGGTGGCTTGAGTGAGGGGCAGGCACAGCGCATAGCCATAGCCCGCAGTTTGTTGCGTAATCGCAGCATCATGCTTTTTGATGAGGCTACGAGTGCCCTCGACCCAGATACCGAGCGCAAGCTGTTGCAGAACCTCTTGGCTTCACACGACAAAACCATTATTTTTATCACCCATCGCCCAGCCGTGGTCGATTATTGTGACCAGATATTGCGCATAGAACGCACAAGCAACAGCTGAATATTTCCGTTTTAGGCGAGGTGGTGGAAGTAAACGTTTTCGTTAAGCTAAATGAGCAAAACAAAGTTTGTACTCTCTGTGTCCTTAACCTTGCAAAAACCGGATGTCTTCTATGCTCATCCCTGTGGCTTGGGAAATAACTTCCAAAGAAATGTTTTGTGAGAGCAGGTTGCGGACTATTGCTTTTTTTTCTTCCGCTCTTCCTTCCGCTCT
>DJOI01000011.1:9664-26081 GCA_002439605.1 Candidatus Segatella mututuai
GCTCTTCCTTCCGCTCTTCCTTGTGCTCTTCCTTCTGCCAGTCCTTCTAACTTGGCATTGCCGAGGACATCATTTTGTATCATGATGGCATTGATATGCTCATCGTAAGCATAGCGTTCAGCATCCGACATCTCATAGTACTTCAGTTTTTCACGGGCTTCTTGTAGACCAGGAGCTTTTGTGTTTGGAGAGATAACTCCATTCTTCAGATAGTTTACCCATTCTTCCAAAGGCGATTTTGCTACTTTGTTGAACTCGTTTACACGTACAAGAATATAGGTTGGGAAAATCTCAGACGGCGATTTTCTCACGATATTGTCTTTTTCCTTAGTACTTATCACAAGCTGGTCTTTAGTGTGTAGACCAGTGAAATTGTTCTGTCCTATATAGATATAGTCGGAACCCTTTCCGAGGTCGAAGTATAGAATGCTGATGGAATAAACCTTCTTCACCTCCTTGTAGCTGTTGCCCAAGTTAATATGCTCTGTAATAGCTTTAGCAACTCCATATAGCACACGTTCAAGGTAATACAGCTCGCTTGTGTTCTGTATTTCCACAATGATTATTTCTCCCTTGCTGTTTTTGGCTTTTATGTCAACGCGGTTGAACTTATCATCTTCTTTTTGCTGATTGCTTTCGCTTTCCAATATTTCTATGATTTTTACCTCTTCATTCAGAAATACGGTAAGGAATCCTTCCAAAACGCCAAAGTTAGCTTTCTGACGGAGTAATCTTTTTATCGCCCAGTCGAAACGTATATATCTATCTCTCAGTTCTGCCATAATAAAACCTCCCTTTGTTTAGACGATGATTTGCAAATGCAGAAAATCAAACTTGTTTGAATTTTTACTGAAATGCAACTTCTTTTCTGCAAAGATACGTTTTTTTCTTTTTGCTTCCAAATGTTTTGATAAAAAAATGAGGTTTCTTATTTCTCCGCTTATTTTTGCTGCATACGAAAAATTGGCGGCTCATGTTTTACGAGAGACACCAGATGAATAGTATGTTAGTTTTTTATTTACTTGATGACTACCTTCTTGCCTTGGTGGATGTAGATGCCAGCCTGGTTGGGCTTTTGATTCATCTTCATGCCGCTAAGTGTGTACCAGGCATTGTTGGTGTTGCTGTCTGTGTTCTCGGTTATTGTCAGGTCGATATCTGTGTCTATGTCTTTAGTGACGTTAGTTACTACATATTTTCCGTTGCTTTTACCTGGGCCAACTTTGACGAAGATGGTAGAGTTGACTCCTGTAAAGTCAAGTGACTGAGAATTCGCCGCCTTTCCCGTGGCATCAGGCTCGCAGAACACAAAGTTTACTAATCCGTTTTTCTGAGTGATAGTGAAGTTCTTGTAGTACCAATTCTTACCATCAATCGTCTTGGTCTGTGTAATGTTTGTTCCTGGCCAACTTGTGCCGTCTTTAAAGTTTGCCATGTTGCTCCAGATATGGAAGTTTACCTTCTGCCAGTTTGTGTCATCAGTGTTTACATATACGGTAATGCCGTATGGCTCGAAAACTTTGATGCTATAGCTGTAAGTGCGAATACCGCTTACAGCTCCATTGATGAGCAGACCCACTTTCAGTGTGCATGAACTTCTGATGTTGATAGATGTGCCGCTTGTCGCTTGGGCACTGCTGGCTGTTGGGTCGTTGCCATCCGTGGTGTAAACTAACTTGGCATTGCTGTTCTGGCTGACAGCGGTGAGCACTACTTTAAATTCCTCCTCGTATTCACCAGAAGCCTTGTCTGCCCATGCTGTCTCTGAATTGTTTGACAGGTAGTACTTGTAGTTTTTGCCAGAAAGGATTTGGGTGTATTCTGTTTTTACTGGTGCTGTCATCATGTTTGTTTTCCCCACAACGACGAGCAGTTTGCGGTTATTGGTTCCGTTTACAGCATTGGCACAATAATTTTTGTTGCTGCCGTTATATACAGTGTAAGAACTTGTGTTGGTGATGCCAGCCAATTTGCGGGCTTCTATCATGCTCTTTAGTTCGTGTCCGCATGCTCTCCAATGAGGTTGGAAGATACATGGAGTACCTGGCATGGCTATCATGAATGCGTTGGCTGCGGGAATGTATGCAGTTGCGATAGGATCCTTGCTGCTGTCGTTACTTTTGTCCTCGCGTTCCTGTATATCGTGATTTTCTACGAATGTTATTGCATACTGACGATAGGAAGCATCTGATATAAGGCAGCTGTTGTTCAGTTTTCTCCAGTCGTTGTTTTTGATGGCATCGGTCATGTTGTAATGGAATGGGAAGTCGAAGGCTCCGCTCTTCTTGCCTGTATTGTAGATCCAATCCTTGATTTTGCTGACACCGTCCCAGTATTCGCCTACAGAATATTGGATGCCTGTAGCGTCGTTATATCCGCCCACATGATTTGAGCTAAAGCCTTTTACCATATCGTAGCGGAAACCGATGTAGCCAAGGTCTTCTTTTAGAAATTTTAGATAGGCCTTTACTATTTTCTGTACGTTTATGCTTTTGTGATCCAGGTCACGGCAGTCACCGAAACCTTCGCCTTCGTCGTTATTATAGCTGAGGCTTATGCCCTCTTTTGCAGCCTGTGTTGCAGTAGCTCCTCCATCATCATCCTTACAAATATCGGTAGGTAGCATTTGGTAGGTCACATCCTTGTATGTTTCTTTGGGGAATGTGAACCAACCCTCTGTATTGCGATGGTTGATAACCACATCGGCAATGGTTCCAATACCATTGTTTTTGAAAGTCTTGATCATGGAGCGCAACTCGTCTTCTGTTCCGAAACTGGAGTTGTGGTTGAAATAGTAGTATGGTTTATAGCCCATTACCTGTACAGTTTCGGCACATTTGCCGCTCTGTGGAATCCATACAAGGTCGATGTATCCTTTCATTTCTGAAGTCTGGGCTTCAAGAACTTTCCATTGTGCGTAATCGTATGCATTCCAGGAGAACCCCTGTAGCATAACTCCATTATAGTTAGCTGGCCATCCTTGTGCTGAAGCCATGATAGCTGCGATGAGTGCGATGAGTGTCAAGTAAATCTTTTTCATATTAGGCCTTGTTGTTTGATTATATCGCAAAATTATGATTTTCTTTTGTTGTGGCAAGTCTTTCTTACCATAATCAAGCAAATGACTTGTGCAAACGTTTGCATGTTGTGTACAATTCTATCAGGAATATTGGGTCTTCCGTAAAATTTTCTTTACATTTTCTTCGTTGAGATTTCTGTATTTTCAGCTGATTTCTATTTGGTTGTGAATATTGAAAAAATGATTACAATTGTGAATGTATTGAAAATCAAGTGATTATGAATTGTGTGCTTCAAAGCTAATGTTTGGAATCTTCTATAGTTGTACGACTATGAACCCTCTAATCGTACGATATTGGTTTGTATAGTTGTACGATATTAGTCAGTATAGACGTACAACTATAACTTTGATGTCGTACGACTATAGAATTTTATGTTGTGTAAAGTTATAAGATAGTGAAGTTACTTATGTTGAAATCTATTTTTTTGCTGTTAGATTTCCCAAAGCTAAGTATGCAAAATATGGAAATAAATAATTACAGAGAAGATGAAGAAGCATACGGAAAAAGGCGGTTTCTAATCAGAGACCGCCTTTAGTTGTTATTTTAGGGAGATATTACTTCTTGATAAACTCACACTTCGCAAAGCCATTGGCCCATGCGTAGAGTTTGATGTCGTAAGTTCCTGCTTCTGAAATGAACTGTTCCTGAGGAGCATTGTTGGAAAATACGAACTTCTCGCCATCATATCCCCACTGCATATCCCAGCTGTCGTTGGCACGGAACTTGCAAGCACCCAGTTTCAACTCGATGTTCTTGATTTCCCAGCAACGCTCTTCCACATTGTATGTCAGATCGACATCACTTGCCCAGCCGTTAGGGGCAGCCTCGCCGATGATACCAATAGTATTGATTGCTGTCAATGTGTAGGTCTTTTTGTACAAGTCTACAACCACTTGATAGTAACCAGCTGGCTCTGTCATCTTGATGTTGGCAGCATCACCAGCTGTAGAGAAATCTGCACCATAGTTTGTACCGTTCCAATCAGTCTGAGTACAGAACTTAAAACCATTCTGGTTGAGGTACATGAAACCACGGAAGAGAGTGCCTTCTTGGTTGATGCATTCAAGAACGTCGTATCCGTCCCAGCCGTTTGCGTCGCCCTTCATGTAGAGGAATGATGGAGCCTTGCTTACATCTACCGTGTTTGTCTTCACATTTACAGAGAGGATGTACTTACCTGCGGTCTCAATCTTTCCAGCTGCGATAATCTCACCATCCTCGGCAACTACTTGCCATGTTGAGTTGTCGATGGTAGTGGTGATGGTGCCCTTGAAGTTAGGATCATCGTATGGTGAAGCACCATTGTTGTTCAATTGGATTTCAGCCTCGCCGTCATTGATGACAACTTTGTAGCTTGATACAAGGCCGGGAGGTGTGATGGTGACATCTACCTTGCCTGCATCTACAAGAACAGCTTCGCCTTCTTTTATTGCACTTGCGTATACATGTCCAACGAATGAACGTGCAATAGGATCCTTACCATAGTTCTTTTCTACAAAGTTTTTAAGTACAACCTTCTGTGCCTTACCATCGTTTGTGGTGTTGATGGTAGTCGTTCCTATTCCATCAGCTGTGAGTTCTATACGAACATCTTTTAACTCGAATCCAGCAGGCAATGTTGCGGAACTTAAGTTGAAAAGAGCAACATCGTCGGTTGTTACTTGTTTCAAGTCGATAGCACTAACTCCTGTGGCTTGATAGCCAGGTATGGTGATTGCACTTTCTGGAGCTGTGGTCTGTGCGTCCGCCCAATCCTTGTAATCTTCATCGCATGAAGCCAAGGTTAATCCCAAGAATCCAAGTAGCAGTACTAATTGAAATATTTTTTTCATGACTTTATTTCTTTTAAAAGTTTGATTTTCATGACCGTCTTGGTATTATTCGAAGACGGTCATTCTGGATAGGTTTTATTCTATTCTGGCGTTCTCGTTGGAGAAGTTTATGTAGAACTTCTGTCCAGCTGTGGCAGATACACGATACTGGTCGGCGCCTGTGCCGCGATAGTCTATCTTGCCCTTTTCCTTGTTGATGATGAACTCAGCCTTCCACCATTCTGTGCCTGGCAACTTCACGTATGCACGAATCTCGCCATCTGTGAGGAATGCTGGCGAGACGAATTCGCCATCTGCGGTTGTAGGTACAGTGAACAAGCCTGCAGGATTGAGTTCGTCCCAAGAACCACCCAATGTACCACCGATCAACCATACTTTTGGCTCCAAAACATTGACAGTGTATAGAATATCTCGTTTGTCCAGTTCGGTCTGGATATAGAGCAAGTACCATCCTGGGTTCTTGCTGGCAATATTGCCGTTATTGTCAATGATATCGTCTGCGGCCTCACCTGTGATAGTGCAACCTTCATAGCCCATCAACTGACCTTCTGAGTCTGAAGCCTCATAGTTGAACTTGATGCCGTCGCCATCGATGTACACCAAATGCCAGAATTCGTTCTCTGCTCCATTGACCTGAACCATCTTGATAACTTTCTTCTCGTCCCAGCTCCAATTGTTGAAGCTTCCCTTTACATACATCGTAGTAGGCAATTCTACAGGAGGCAGGCAGAATGAAGTGCGAACGCTCTTTAGTTCAATGGTGTTTGAGAGAACTTCGCCTTCTCCATTTGTGCTGCCCAATGAAGCACGGAGTCTGATGTATACAGGTGTTGTAATAGGAAAATCTGCCTCTTCCTTGCCTGCGTTCAGCAACAACTGCGTTATGGTGTTAGCCAACTTGGTTGCTTTCGTCTCTATGTTTACATTATGAGATGTGGCTGAAACTTCCAGATAGTCGGACATGTCCGCATTGAGTGATGCCTGGATGTAGTAGGTTGTGGCAGCGGTGTATCCATAATCAGGCTGCGATGTTGTCAACTTGAATGTTGTCGCATGGTCCAAGTCGTATGTAGCATCGGCAATAGCAGGTTTGTTCAACACAAAAGAACTTGGCTGCTCAAGTGTTGGGTTGGAGTCTCTGTCAGAATCGCAGGAAGCTGTCAGAAACAAACCTACAAATAAGGTTGCTAATATTGATAATTTTTTCATATTGTTCAATTTTTACTATGTTATTGATGGGTGATTAGTCTCCATAGCCCGGATTCTGCTTGATGTTGCTGTTGGCGACACATTCCTTGGTAGGGATACCATATACGTTGCGACTTGCCTCGATGGTGCCACCATCCTTGCTGCCACCTTTCCATTCCCATGTGTAGTCGGAATCACCACCGAACTTGCCGAAGCGAATCAAATCCATGCGGCGGCGGCCTTCGTAGTAAAACTCACGAGCCCACTCGTCGCAAATTTCGTTAAGAGTATATTTTGGCTGTGTGGATTTGTGAGCGCGATTTCTCAGATAGTCAATAGCCATCTTGCATTCGCTTTCGTGTCCAAGACGTTTCTCTGCCTCTGCATAAGTAAGCCATGCTTCTGCTGCTCGCATGAAAGGAACATCCATATCAACGAACTTAGAGTCATGAGTAGCAGAACCATCTGCATGAAGGTTGGTAAACTTAGCACAAGAGAAGCCCTGCTTGAAGTCAGAAGGCTTCTTGATTTCCAAGGTACGATCCTTTCCAAAGAACATGGCGCGGTCGTCTTTAGCTGCGCTTACCATCTCGTCAACATCTCCGTTGGGAACATTACCTGTGAAAAACTTGTCTATCAACTGCTTGCGGGCACGATTACCAGCCCAGTTTTCGCTTGTGCCAGTACTTGGCATGTCATCCTTGTGTGTGGAAGCAATCAAGAAGAGAGAGCCACCATAGTTCTGAGTCTGGATACCATCCTGAAGAATAGGAAGGATAATCTCTATCTGAGCACCATTGCTGTTGTTGTCGCCCATGAACAGTTTCTTGTATGAAGGGCTTAGGTCGTATGAAGAATCCATCACCTTCTTGGCATAGGTAGCAGCTTCTTCCCAACGAGGTGTGCCAGTGTAAACCTCGGAGTTGAGGTACAGACGAGCGAGGAGCAACCAAGCTGCGGCCTGGTCGGCGCGTCCATAGGTGTTTGTGCCAGGAGCCTTCATGTCCTTAACGCAGTCAAGCAACTCTTCCTCGATGAACTTGCATATCTCTGCACGAGACTTCTGAGGAGCGAGTTCCTCAGACACTACGGTCATGAAGGGTACGTTGCCGAAGAGGTCTGTTGCATAGTAATAGTACATGGCACGCATGAAGCGAGTTTCGGCGCGTTCTGTCTTTGTGTGGTCGTCGGTCATTCCTTCAGTCTTTGTCAAAAACTCATTACAAAGAGAGATACCCATGTACAGGCGGTAATACTCGCAAGTTACCATGCCATGTGAAGCATCCCAAGTTCCATAATTATATTCCGGAATACCAGCATCACCCCAAGAACAGATGGCTTCGTCTGTAGGAAGCTCGTTCATGTTCCATAACTGGCGGAAGAAATCTGATGTACCTTCATCGATGTCTGCAATATCGGCATTGCCAGCAGGACCTTGCTGACCAGTCAAAGCCATGTTTGCGTAAATTTTGCGGAAGTTAGCATCCTGATTGAATGTGATGTCCGTATTCTTATCAATTGTAGGATCTACATCCAAGTCGCCGACACATGACGTTGCCGTCAATGAAAGAGCGAAAGCTGCAACGGGAAGTAGATTCTTGATATTTTTATTTAGTTTCATAACTATCCTATTTTAAATGTTTAGAAGTTGAGGCTCAAGCCAATCATCGCTACAAATGGACGTGGATAGATGTTGTTGTCTATACCTCCAGATACCTCTGGGTCGAGTCCTTTGTAGTTTGTGATAGTGAATACATTCTGCACAGTTCCGTATACACGACCTGTAATGTTGTAATCCCACAGATCGCGGAATGAGTAACCGAGCGTAATGTTGTCACACTTCAAGAATGACGCGTTCTGAACGAAGAGGTCGGACATGTAGTAGTTTCCTACTCCCTTGAAGCCGATGCCAAGGTGATTCTTTACGAAGTTGGTGAAGAAACCAGACTGCGCATAAACTGCCGATTCTCCTTGGTTACAGTTGTTGGAATATACATCGTTATAAACGTAATTGTTCAAACTTGCGCGGAGAGAGAAGCTGAAATCCCAGTCTTTGTAGATTATCTTGGAAGAGAGACCCATCAAGACATCAGCTGCAGGTTTCTTGTAGTAGTAGCGATCTGCATCGCTGATGATGCCGTCGCCATTGCGGTCTACAAACACATTCTCCAATGGCTTTCCATCCTTGTCGTATACCTGCTGGTAAACTAAGAATGAGTAAGCTGGGTGCCCAACGGCCTGCCCCTGTATGGTGTTGCCAGTACCTTGAGAAATACCACCTGTTGGGATATAATAGCCAGGACGGTCGCCTGTAGTCATAGACAGGATCTTGTTCTTGTTCCAAGTTACGTTGTACTGTAAATCCCACGTGAAGTCCTTTTTCTGGATAACTTTACCACCCATGGAGAACTCAACGCCTGTGTTGGAAAGTTCACCAACGTTGGTCATAACAGAGTTCTTGAAGTTGGAGCCTGCGGATACTGTTACGTTTTGCAGCAAGTCCTTGGTTTTGCGATAGTAGAAATCGACGCTGGCATTGAAGCGGCCGTTCAAGGCGCCAAAGTCCAAGCCTGCATTCCAGGTAGTGGTCTTCTCCCATGTCAAATCGAGGTTGTAAGCATTAGGACGTGATGTGATACCTGTGTCGCCGTCGCCAAAGATAGGATAGAAGGCATGCTCGCGGTTTACTGTATATGACTTGAAGTATGTGTACTCGCCGACGCCTTCCTGCTGGCCAGTGATGCCATAGCCCATACGGAGTTTTAAATCGGAAAGCCAAGAAACGTCCTTGAGAAAATTCTCCTGGTTGAGCTTCCATGCCAAAGCTACAGAAGGGAAGTAGCCCCAACGGTTGTCTTTGTTGAACTTAGAAGATCCATCGGCACGGAAGGTAGCTGTCAACATGTAGCGTTCCATCAAGGTATAGTTCAGACGACCAAAGAATGAAACGAGATACGATTCGTTAGCCCATTCATTATTAACATCGTTGTATTTCTGGCCTGCATTTTTAGGATTGGTCTCTGGATACATACCCCAACTGATGTTGGTACCATTGCGATGGAAATGCTGCCACTCGTAACCACCCATAATGTCGAAGTTATGGATGCCCAATTCCTTTGCATACTGCAAATAAGAAGAGAAAGACAAGTTATATTTGTCGGTTACGTCTTGCCCGTAATATCCATAATAGTTGTTGCTTGCAGATCGAGGGTCGATGTTGTTGCTCTGCCTACCCTTGGACAAGTCCATGCCACCATTGACGTGGAGTCGCAAGTCGGGTAAGAAATGGAATTTGTAATCTAATTCCAGATTGCCAATCAAAGAGCGGGAAATTGCGCTATTGTGCTGTAAGTTAAGAGTAGAAACAGGGTTGGCTTGTGCAAGGCTGTTGTATGCCAAAGGCCATGAGCTGTCGCCAAACTCGTTCTTGCCCGTCCACTGGTAGTAACCGCCAAATGATGTCATGTAGTCGGCACCGTCAGCATAAACTGATTGAGTCGGGTCGAATGTCAAAGCTGCGCCTACAACGCTACCGTCAGCATAGCGGCTCTTTGCCCACATGCCCTTCAAGTTGGCATTGATGTTCAGGTGCTTGTCGAAAAGAGAAGGAGCGTAGCTCAAACTACCAGTCAGACGACTGAAAGAAGATGTCTTGATGATACCATTCTGTATAGTAGCACCCAAAGATGCACGGAATGGCTGACCTGCAATATTTCCAGACATAGACACGTTGTGGTCTGTGCTGAATGCGTCGCGGTAAATCTCTTTTTGCCAATCGGTATTTGCATTGCCGAGTTTGCTGTATTGCTCGCTATCGATGCCATACATATTGGCTATGAAGCTACGATACTCATCGCCGTCCATCACGTCAAGTCTCTTGATGACGGAGCTGATAGACATGTTTCCGTTATATGAAACGCGGATTTTTCCAGACTTAGACCCTTTCTTGGTGGTAATGATGATGACACCATTAGAAGCACGGGAACCATAGATAGCTGTCGCAGAAGCATCCTTCAATACAGTAAAGCTCTCGATATCGTTAGGATTAACCATGGATAATGGGTTGGAAAGACCCTGTACGCCATTATTGTCCATGGCCAAACCATCGATAACGATCAATGGGTCGTTGGATGCGCTCAGGGAAGCGCCACCACGAATTCGAATTGTGGAACCACCACCAGGTGTACCACCATTGGAAACGACATTGACACCTGCTATTTTTCCGGACATCATGTCTTGGGCATTGGTAACGAGACCGTGGTTCATGTCGTCTGGCTTGATAGCCGTAACCGCACCTGTCAAGTCGTTTTTCTTGGCGCGTCCATACCCGATGACAACGATCTCGTTCAACGACTTGGAGTCATCGGCCATGGTGATGATCATGTTCTTGCTTGCTTGAACTGTCTTTGGGGTCATGCCCAAATAGGTGAAAGTTAGGTTAGTGCCAGGAGCTGCGTCGACTGTGAAGTTGCCATCCATGTCGGTAATGCCCACAGCCTTACCGTTGACTGTAATGGTTGCGCCCATGACAGGCTCACCAGAAGCATCCTTCACTTGTCCCTTGATAGCGTTTGACTGCGCAAAGGAACTTGCTGTCAGGAGGAGACCGCTCGCGAGAGTCAGCATCCTAAGAGGCAATTTAAATTTTACCTGCTTCATCATTTTGTTTAATTTTTAGTTAATGTTTGTTGTGTTTTCGTTAGTTGTTTTTGTTCCACCTCTTATCCCAAATAGCCGTTAGTTATTAGTTCGCTCAGATAAGTTATATTATAAGGTGGAGGCATGATACTTTTAGTGGTATTTAGCCCTATCTGGTTGCAAAATTAATTTCTTTTGTTATTGGTTGTACTTTTTTTGAGTTAAAAGCGTTATTTCTTTAGTGCAAACGTTTGCATTCATTTTCCCTTGATTTAAGTCAAGTAAAAAGTGCGACTTTGGCAATATTTGCATAATTTTGCACGCAACACTAACAACCTATGAATGAGAAAATAGTCATAACAATGAAAGATATAGCTCGCGAGTTGGGTGTTTCTGTCGCAACGGTGAGCAGAGCTTTGAAAGACAGCCCTCGTATCAGTGCGGTTCAGAAAGAGCGTATACAGGCGTATGCCAAGGCGCATAACTTCTGCCCCAATGTCATTGGCGAGGCTCTCAGATATAGTAAGATTCAACCGATGAAACTTATAGGGGTCATCGTTCCCGAGTTTGCCCACTATTTCTTCTCTTCTGTGCTTTCGGGGATTGAGGAGGAGGCTCGTGCACGTGGCTATCGTGTGATGGTGGCTCAGAGCAACGAGCGATATGACAGGGAGGTGGCTATCTGCGATGATTTCTATAAGAATAAGGTGTGTGGCATCATTGTCTCGCAAGCGAAGGACACCAAGCATTACGAGCATTTCCAGCGATTGATGGACAATGGTGTGCCGTTGGTGTTCTATGACAGAATCTGCACAGGCGTGAATTGCTCTCGTGTGGTGGTGGACGACTATATGGGTGCCTTCACGGCGGTTACCCATCTCATAGATTCGGGATGCAGGAAAATCGCTTTCTATGGCTCGCCCATGAACCTTGAAATATCCAAGAACAGATATAATGGTTACCACGATGCCTTGGCGAAGCATGGTTTGGAAGAATTACCCCCCCATGTACGGATCTGTGACAACAGGGCACAGGCTGAGGCGATCACTCCCGAACTCTTAGCGGAGGAAGACCACCCCGATGCATTCTTTGCGGTGAATGACGATACTGCCATCGGTATTCTTTATACAGCGAAGCGCATGGGTTTTCGGGTGCCGGATGATATCAGTATCTGCGGATTTACCAATGGGCAGCGAGCCCAGGCTTGCGATCCTATGCTTACAACCATTGACCAGCGAGGCGTGGCAGTAGGAGAGGAGGCGGTCGACATCCTTATCAGGCAGGTGGAAGGCTCTATTCCGATGAATGAGGTGGAGAAGAGGGTGGTAAGGACGAAACTCGTGGTGCGTGGTACTACAAGATGAACGTAAATAATAAAACAACAAAAATATGATGAGAAAACCTAATATGAGTTTCTGGAAGCTTTGGAACTTGAGCTTCGGATTCTTCGGGGTACAGATTGCCTACGCCCTTCAGAGCGCCAATATCTCCCGAATCTTTGCTACGTTGGGCGCCGACCCGCACAATCTGAGTTATTTCTGGATTCTCCCCCCATTGATGGGAATCTTGGTGCAACCCATTGTCGGAACATTGAGCGACAAGACATGGTGTCGCTTCGGTCGCCGTATTCCTTATCTTTTTGTGGGTGCTGCGATGGCAGTCTTAGTGATGTGTCTTTTGCCCAATGCCGGTTCTTTTGGCTTGACGGTTAGTGGAGCCATGATATTTGGATTGGTAGCCCTGATGCTTCTTGATACGAGCATCAACATGGCGATGCAACCTTTCAAGATGCTGGTGGGCGACATGGTGAACGAGGAGCAGAAGACGAAGGCTTACTCCATTCAGAGTTTTCTCTGCAATGCGGGTTCGATAGCTGGTTATATATTCCCCTTCCTTTTTGCTTTCTTAGGTATTAAAAACTATGCCGAAAAGGGGGTTGTGCCCGACTCGGTCATCTGGTCGTTCTATGTGGGTGCTGCTATCCTTATCCTTTGTGTCGTTTATACCACGGTGAAGGTGAAGGAGTGGAATCCGCAGCAATATGCTGAGTATAATGAAGTGAAGAGTGAAGAACGAAGAGAGCTAAATTCTAATGCTGGGGTTACAGAGGTGGTTGCCGAAAGCAAGGTCAACTGGATAACTTTGCTCCGTAACGCACCTTCCACATTCTGGAAGGTGGGGCTGGTGCAGTTCTTTTGCTGGGCTGGTTTCCTCTATCTGTGGAACTATTCTACTGGTGCCATTGCTGAAACCGTATGGAATACTACCGATGCCAGCACACAAGCTTTCCAAAATGCAGGCGACTGGGTGGGCATTCTCTTTGCCGTGCAGGCTGTGGGCAGCGTGTTGTGGGCGGTAGTGCTTCCACAGTTCAAGAACTCCAAGAAGGCTTATGCTGTCAGCTTGCTTATTGGTGGTGTGGGCTTTGTTCTTATCCCATTCTTGCACGACAAGTACTTGCAGTTCATTCCATTCCTGATGATTGGCACTGGTTGGGCAGCCATGTTGGCGATGCCTTTCTCCTTTGTTACCAATGCTTTGCAGGGGTATGGACACATGGGGGCTTATCTGGGACTCTTCAACGGAACCATCTGCATTCCTCAGATTGTGGCAGCACTTTGTGGCGGGCATGTGCTGTGGGCTATAGGCTCTCGCCAAAGTGACATGATGATTGTGGCTGGTGTGTTGTTGATATGTGGTGCCTTGTCGGTTGCTATTATCAAAAATCAGCATTTTTGTCGAAAAGTATAAGGAGCGCAACCGATTGCACAGTCCTTTTTGATACATTTTGCACAAAAAGTTATTAGTATGTAGATAAAAAAGAGTATTTTTGCATTGTAAAAACAATCTTATAGACCCTATGGTGTTTCATTTCAATATAGAATACAAAACGGTTTATGGCGAAAACATCGTCTTGAACCTGAATATGGACAATAAAAAAGTTCTGTGCAAGTTGGGAACCGCAGATGGCCTTCACTGGTCATGCGACTTGGATGTGGTTCCCAAGGCTAAGAATTGTACCTATTTTTATAGTGTAGAACGCAACGGTGTATGCGTCAAGGCAGAATGGCAGGTGGTAAAGCATCGGCTGAATGTTACCGCCGAGCGTGCCAATGATTATACCATCTATGACCGCTGGCGCGACATTCCCGAGGACTCTTATCTTTACAGCAGTGCCTTTACCGACTGTATCAACCATCAGCAGCCTGCCGAGGTGAAGGATAGTGTCTTTGCCAAGACCATCAGGTTGATTGTCCGTGCCCCACAACTGAAGGCTGGTGAGCGTTTGGCGCTGGTAGGTGCAGCTCCTCTTGTGGGAGCTTGGGACGTAAAGCGTGCCATGCCTATGGTGGAACAATCGTACAACGAATGGACAGTGGATATCAACGTAGAGGCTCTGGCTGCCAACTACTTGGAGTTTAAGTTTGTGGCGCTGAACGACAAGAAAAGAACTTGCCTATGGGAAACAGGTTACAATCGCTGTATAGAAATTCCTGAGATGAAAGGCGGAGCGGTCATCTCGTACGAGTTGGGACAGTCGTTCTTGGAACGCTGGAACCGCAAGCTTGCCGGAACTCTGGTTCCTGTCTTCTCGCTTCGCAGTAAGGAGAGCGCGGGTGTAGGCGACTTCGGTGACCTAAAGAGTATGATCGATCTGGTGGCAAAAACAGGTCAGAAAGTGCTTCAGTTGCTCCCTATCAACGATACTACCATTACCCACGCATGGACAGACTCTTATCCCTACAGTTGTATCAGCGTGTTTGCCATTCATCCTCAGTATGCCGATTTGCGGGCGTTGCCCGAACTCGAGGATGCCAAGTTGCGTGCTGCGGCAGAGAAGATAAGAGCAGAGCTTAACGTTCTGCCACAGATAGACTACGAAAAGGTAAACGATTTTAAGATAAAATACCTGCACCAGATTTTCAATCAGGAAGGTGAAAAGATGATGAAGAGTGCCGAATATCAGGCATTCTTTCAGGAAACAGAGCAATGGCTCGTGCCTTATGCACAATATTCTTACTTGCGTGACAAGAATGGCACAGCCGATTTCTCAAAGTGGCCCAACCACAATACTTGGGACGAGAAAGACCGCAAGGCACTGTCCAACCCGAGAACGAAGGCTTACAAGGAAGTGAAGTTTTTCTATTTCTTGCAGTATGTCTTAAATAAGCAGATGCAGGAGGCGCACGAGTATGCCAAGGAAAAGGGAGTCATCCTCAAGGGTGATATCCCTATCGGTGTCAATCGTTATGGATGTGATGTGTGGATGGAGCCTAAATACTTCAACCTCAGTGGGCAGGCTGGAGCTCCGCCAGATGATTTCTCTGTGAATGGTCAGAACTGGGGATTCCCCACCTACAATTGGCATGAGATGCTGAAGGACGGCTGCCAGTGGTGGGTGCGTCGATTCCAGAACATGGCGAAGTTCTTTGATGCTTATCGCATCGACCACGTGTTGGGTTTCTTCCGTATATGGGAGATTCCTGTCGACTCTGTGCATGGGCTGCTTGGGCAGTTTGCTCCTGCCATCGGTATGACGGAAGACGAGATTCGCTCGTACGGCCTTAACTTCCAGGAGGACAGGTTTACGCATCCGTTTATCACCGACTGGGTGCTCGACCGCATGTTCCATGAGCGTGCCGGCGAAGTGAAGCAAAAATATCTGGATCGCCTGGACGATGAGCGCTATCAGATGAAGACGGAGGTGAACACCCAGAGAAAGGTGGAGGCTCTCTTCGAGGGAGTGACCGATGAGAAGGAAATATGGCTTCGCGACGGACTTTATTCCTTGATTAGCGATGTGCTCTTCGTTCGCGATCATCGCAATCCAGGATTGTTCCACCCACGTATCTCCGCTCAGTTCGACTTTATCTTCGAATCGCTTTGGAGCAATGACAAAGCGGCGTTCAATCGCCTTTATAATGATTACTTTTATCATCGCAACAATCAGTTCTGGTACGAGGAGGCAATGAAGAAGTTGCCAAAGTTGGTTCAGGCCACACGTATGTTGGTTTGTGCCGAAGACCTTGGCATGGTGCCCGACTGTGTGCCATGGGTGCTGAACGAGCTGAAGATTTTGAGTCTGGAGTTGCAGAGCATGCCAAAGGACCCAACGGTCAAGTTCGGTCATTTGAGCCGTAACCCATACCGTTCTGTTTGTACCATCTCAAGCCATGATATGCCAACGCTTCGCATGTGGTGGGACGAGGACATGCAGCGCACGCAGGAGTATTACAACACTATGCTCTATCGTCAGGGACCTGCACCTCATCCACTGCCAGGATGGCTTGCGCAGGATATCATCTCGCGCCATCTCACATCGCCCTCTATGCTCTGTATACTGAGCATTCAGGATTGGCTTGCCATCAATGAGCATCTGCGTTTGCCCGATGCCAATGCCGAAAGGATCAATATTCCTGCCAATCCAAAGCATTACTGGCGCTACCGTATGCACCTCGATATCGAGGACTTGGCGGCTAATAAGGAGTTCATGGACAGTGTGGCAGAGCTTGTCGCACAGTCTGGGAGAAACTGAGGTTGGCTGTATGTAGACTCAGAGGCTCGCAGCGAGAAGTTCTATGAAAATGCAGAACCCGAAATAATAACAAAAAAACAAGAATAAAAACAAAGCAATATGAAGAAACTGAACGTTTTAATGGTGGGCCTTCTGTTGCCACT
>DJOI01000037.1:0-21680 GCA_002439605.1 Candidatus Segatella mututuai
ATACATTCTTGCGAGCTCCATAATACCCCTTAGTGAGCTTCAAGATTCTTGTTCTTTTTGCTTTAGATGCAACATGATTTACTGATCTTGGCATAATTTTCTTTCTTTAAAAGTTCGACTAAAAAGTTAATAATTAACGAAGGCAGAGCAAGTCACGAACCTGCTTCAAGTTTGAACGGTCAACGAGAGTTTCACCAACAAGGTTTCTCTTCTGCTTCTTTGTCTTCTTAGTCAAGATGTGACTGTGATAAGCGTGATGACGCTTAATCTTACCTGTACCAGTGAAACGAAATCTCTTCTTTGCACCGGAATTAGTCTTTACTTTTGGCATTTTTACTTTTAATTTAAATTGTTATTTATTTAACGGATGGCAACGCATATACCACGGCGTTACGCATCTCTTTCTTTTCTGCGTTAATCTAATCTTCGTTTGTAGCAGCAAGTTTCTTCAAGGCATCACCACCCTTTGCGTTGGCAAGCAGACCATTCTTCTCAACATTGGCATCATGCTCTGCCTGTGCAGCAGCCTTGGCTTCAGCTTCACGCTTCTCACGATCCATCTTCTGCTGGCTTTTTTTCGCCACGCCAGCCTTCTTCGGACTAAGATAAAGAAACATTTTCTTGCCCTCCAACTTAGGCATCTGCTCTACTTTTCCATATTCTTCCAAATCGTTTGCAAAACGAAGCAACAGAACTTCACCCTGCTCCTTGAAAAGAATGCTTCGACCACGGAAGAAGACATAAGCTCTCACCTTGTTACCCTCGTTGAGGAAGTCTTGTGCATGCTTCAACTTGAACCGATAATCGTGCTCATCTGTCTGCGGTCCGAAGCGAATTTCCTTTGTCTCCACCTTCACCTGCTTCTGTTTCATTTCCTTTGCATGCTTCTTCTGCTGGTAAAGAAACTTTGAATAGTCAACTATACGGCAAACTGGAGGCTGTGCGTTAGGAGAAATCTCAACAAGATCAACTCCCTCTTGGCGAGCCATATCAAGGGCCTTGCGTGTTGGCATCACTTCCGATCCACCTTCACTCACTACTCTTACCTCACGTACGCGTATTTGTTCGTTTACGCGGTACTGATTTTTCATTTTGTCATTCTTCATTAACTATTCTAATGTCATTTTTTATTAAACGGCTGCAAAGTTACAATTTTTTCACTAAACCACCAAATTTTCAAAGGGTTATTTTGTTTTTAATTTCATTTTTTATTATCATACGGACTTTTGATTATCGCACAGGACTTCAACGGAGTTTAGATGGATTGAGACTATCTTGGTTTAAGTACATAAGAGGAGTTTGCTGTTTCGTCAGAGGCGGACTACACGCTTAAAACAAAAATCTTTGTATCCAATATTCATAAGAGTTTCTACAGATTCCGCATATATTCCGTACAAGCCCTTATAACCCGCAACAAAAAATCTCCCGTAGAATTCGAAAACTACGGGAGATCTAAAAATATTATCAGTGGAGATTATTCCTCAGCAGCCTTCAATTGTTCAGCCACCTCAGCATTGATACGCTGAGCGAACTTTTCCATCGTCATGGTTGCTTGCTCGCCACCACCTTGCTTACGCATGGAAACCAAGCCTTCGGCACTCTCCTTTTCACCAACGATGACCATATAAGGCACACGCTTCAACTCGTTGTCACGAATCTTGCGACCAATCTTCTCATTACGGTCATCAATCAAGGCACGAACACCCTGCTTGTCGAAATATTGACATACCTTCTGAGCATAGCCGTTGAACTTCTCAGAGATAGGAAGTATCGCAACTTGATCAGGAGTCAACCACAATGGGAAATGACCTGCGGTATGCTCAATCAACACAGCGGTGAAACGCTCCAAAGAACCAAATGGCGCACGATGAATCATTACAGGAGTCTTCTTGGAATTGTCCTCGGCTGTATATTCGAGTTTGAAACGCTCTGGCAAGTTGTAGTCAACCTGAATCGTACCCAACTGCCAACGACGACCGATGGCATCCTTGACCATAAAGTCGAGCTTAGGACCATAGAAAGCAGCCTCACCAATTTCCTCACGAGCCTGCAGGCCTTTTTCCTTACAAGCTTCACGAATGGCATTCTCACTCTCCTCCCAAATTTCATCGCTACCAATATACTTTTCCGTATCCTTAGGATCACGAAGAGAGATTTGAGCCTCATAGTTATCAAAGCCAAAAATCTTGAACACCTTTAGAATCACATCGATTACGTTCTCGAACTCAGACTTAACCTGATCCTGACGAACGAAGATGTGAGCATCATCCTGAGTAAAGGTACGCACACGAGTCAATCCGTGGAGCTCACCACTCTTCTCGTAGCGGAATACGGTACCGAACTCCGCAATACGCAAAGGAAGATCCTTGTAAGAACGCGGCTTGCGAGCATATACCTCACAGTGGTGAGGACAGTTCATTGGCTTCAGCATATACTCTTCATCCTCCTCTGGGGTATGGATAGGCTGGAAAGCATCCTTGCCATAGTGAGCATAGTGGCCAGAAGTTACATAAAGGCTCTTGCCACCGATACCTGGCGTGATGACCTCTTGGTAGTTATATGGCTTTAGGAGAGAACGGAGCAATTCTTGAAGACGGAGGCGCAACTGCGTGCCTTTTGGCAACCAAATAGGAAGACCCTTACCTACACGCTCAGAGAACATAAAAAGTTCCATTTCCTTACCTATCTTACGATGGTCGCGCTTCTTGGCTTCCTCAAGCATCACCAAATACTCATCCAGCATTTTCTTCTTAGGGAAGCTAATGCCATAGATACGGGTCATCTGCTCACGCTTGGCATCGCCCCGCCAGAATGCACCCGCCACACTTGTAATCTTCACAGCCTTGATAAGACCGGTGTTCAACAAGTGAGGTCCACGGCAAAGGTCGGTAAAGTTGCCTTGAGTATATGTTGTGATTGTACCATCCTCCAAATCCTGCTCAATATGTTCGCACTTATATTCCTGTCCAGCAGCCTTAAACTCCTCCAAAGCCTCAGCCTTAGATACTTCCTTGCGAACCACAGGTTCGTTCTTCTTGGCCAGCTCCATCATCTTAGCCTCAATCTTGGCAAAGTCGTTCTCCGAGATAACTTGACCAGAAGCAGGCATCACATCATAGAAGAAACCACTCTCTACCGCAGGGCCAAAGCCAAACTGAATACCAGGATACAATTCCTGGAGTGCCTCGGCGAGCAAATGGGCTGATGTATGCCAGAAGGTGCGCTTGCCCTCTTCATCATCGAACTTATAAAGTTCCACACTTGCATCCTCGTTGATAGGACGGTTCAACTCTACTGTTTCACCATTAACACCGCAAGATACAACGTTGCGAGCGAGAGCCGGTGAGATGCTCTCGGCGATTTGCAAGCCAGTTACGCCCTGTTCATACTCACGAACAGATCCGTCTGGGAATGTGATTTTTACCATAACAACTTAGTATTTTTATTAAATCAACTGCAAAAGTAATGCTTTTTTGCATACAACGTACATATTTCTCTAACTTTTTTTTGCTCTAACTGTTTTTTATTGTATTTTTGCAAACAGAAAACATTTTCCGTAGGTCTTCTCACAGAAAGAGGAGCAAACATTCAAGAAATGTCCTACCAACAATTTAAGGAATAAAAAGATTTAAAGCACAAGACATGGCTACAGCTCGAATTTTGATTATATACACTGGAGGAACTATCGGCATGGGGAAAAACGTCGAGACTGGTATACTCGAACCTCTCGACTTTAACCATTTAGTTTCTTCCATGCCTGAATTCCAGCTCATACAAGCTGATATTGACGTGCGTAAGTTCGATCCACCTATCGATTCCAGCGACATGGATCCTATGCGTTGGGCAGAACTGGTAGGATTGATAGCCAACAATTATAAAGAATATGACGGCTTCGTTATCCTACATGGAACCGACACCATGGCCTATACCGCCTCTGCCCTTTCCTTTATGCTGGAAAATCTTACCAAACCTGTCATTCTAACAGGTAGCCAGTTGCCTATCGGTGAGTTGCGAACCGATGGTAAAGAGAACCTCATGACAGCTATAGAGCTGGCTTCCATGAAAAACGAGGATGGAAGACCTATGGTTCCCGAGGTGTGTATCTTCTTCAACGGAAGGCTACTGCGAGGCAATCGAGCCATTAAGATCAACGCGGAAGGTTTCCACGCCTTCGACTCCTTTAACCATCCCCATCTCTGCGACGTAGGCATCAACTTTACTTTCCACAGCCATCACATCCTGACTCCAGACTACAATAAGCCAATGGTCCCACACCTGAAACTCGACCCAAATGTCATCGTGTTTAGCCTTTTTCCAGGAATACAGGATGCTATCGTTCGTCATGTACTCGAATCACCCACCTTACGTGGCATTGTGATGCGAACTTATGGTTCTGGCAATGCCCCTCAGGCACCTTGGATTATACGGCTGCTCGATCAAGCTGCCCATCGTGGTGTCAATATCATCAACATCAGCCAATGTCTAACAGGAAGTGTAGAAATGAGCAGATACGGAGCCGGGTTCCAACTAAAGATAGCACATGTTATCAGCGGCCGAGACAGTACTGTGGAAGCTGCAGTCACAAAACTGATGTGTTTGCAAGGCAGATACAGTGACAACAAGATTGTACGTGAAAAGCTAACACTGTCGCTTGCGGGAGAAATCACATTATTATAATTATAATAAAGCCCAACTTGCCCCCAACAGTCGACAAAGACTGAGGGTTCTATATCAGAAAGGTATAGACTTTTAGAAGCTACATATAAACAAAAGGTACAAGAAAAACGATATATGCTCAAACGTATCCTACTTTTCATAGTGTTGGCACTTGCCATGGCTTTAGGAAACCATGGGGAGAGCCATGATGCACCTGCCGCCAAAGACAAACTACAAAAAGTAGAACAACACTGGCCTCTACAACAAGCGATACTTACCGATTCGAGCAATCTTTATCGCATCTGTAACGCCCGCCCGCAAAGAATGACACCTTGTTGGGGTTCAGCTACTTCCACGCCCAACAAACTACCATACAAAAATCATCTTTATCATTTTCTTTTAACGGCCTATCGTGGACACGAGCGTCAGGAATCGGCGCCTATCCACTTTGATGTTGCAAGCAAATATTATGTCATCTGCCTGCGGCATCTTCTTTGCTGACACCTTCCAACACTAAAAAAAACACTTTTTTTCACTCCTTTCTGGGAAGACAACACAAAATCAGTTACCTATGTTCGAAAACGAATTTAGGCAGAAAGGATTATATCACATTCAAAAAGAACAGACAACACAGAGATATCTTAAATTATGGCAAATATCAACCATTTGGAAATGTACGACCAACTAAAGGCACTTCCTGAAATCGAAATAAAGAAAATATGCTTCGGACTTTTCACCAAGGCCGTCTATAAGCCTTCAAAAAGCACAGTCAAAGTAAAACAGGATGAATATTCCGTAGAGGTTGGCGGACAACTGAGAAAAATGCTCAAAGGCGACAACAACACTATTATAGAACTGCGCAACAAAGGCAAAAAATTCAGAAAGAGCGGCATGGGCAATATGCGTCTGGATATATGTATTTCAAAAGACCACCAGTTTGCAGGAGCCCAATTGCTTCAGTTTGTAGATTTCAGCTACCAGCCCATTACCGACATGATAGTATACGAAGGTAAAACAGCAGAAGCCTTTGCTGAACTTTTCGGCTAAATACCTAAGAGTTGTAATATCACGACTGTGGTGTAGCAAAAGTCTCTGTTATAAACGATAAACCCAGGGTTTTCACCCTGGGTTTTATGTTAAGAAACAACTACAAAACATTTTTCAACTATCTGCAGTTGCTTTTAAAAGACACTATAGAGAGCCCCCACTCTACAATAAAAACTTCTATTCAAGGTTCAAACTCTTTTTGATAGCCTCAATCTTCTCTTCAGCCGCCGTAGTGCAACGGTTGTAACAACCAGCACACTTGAACGAAGGATCCTTCACCTCAATGTAGAACTTAATTTTAGGTTCAGTACCAGATGGACGAACGCTCACCTTGGTATTGTCATCACAGAACCACTGGAGCACATTGCTTGTTGCTGGCATATCCAATTTTTCCACACTTCCATCAGCATGTTTAACCTCCAAGCTCTGATAGTCTTTCCAAGTTACGACCTTGCTACCACCTAATTCTTTAGGAGGATTCTGTCGGAAGTCGGACATCATCTGCTTAATCTCATCTGCACCCGTCTTACCTGGACGAACCACATTAACCGTAAATTCCTTGCTGAATCCATACTCCGCATAGATTTGCATCAAAAGATCATAGAGTGTCTTACCCTGATCCTTTGCCCAAGCAGCTATCTCACAAATCAAACAGATAGAAGCAGGAGCATCCTTATCGCGCACCTTGTCGTATGGCAAGAAGCCAAAGCTTTCCTCACCACCACCGATATACTGCTGTTTGCCCTCGGAAATAGCAATCTCACGTGCAATCCACTTGAAGCCAGTGTAGCAGTCTCGAAGCTCCACATGATTTTTCTTGGCAATTTCAGCAATAACCTCTGTAGTAACAATGGTTTTTACCAAGAAGTCGGTTGGTTTTAACTTACCAAGTTTTTTCTTGTTTTCAATGATATAGTAGCAGAACATCATGGCTGTCTGGTTACCATTGATAATCATCCACTCACCCTTGTCGTCGCGGCAAACAATCGCCAATCTGTCGGCATCTGGATCGGTAGCAACCACGAGGTCGGCATTCAACTTAGTACCAAGCTTCATACCGAGGGTCATGGCCTCGGCATTCTCTGGATTAGGAGAAACAACTGTTGGGAAATTGCCATCAATAACCATTTGTTCTGGCACTACATTGATATTTTGGAACCCCCAAGAACGCAAGCAGAGAGGCACTATCACACGACCAGTTCCATGCATAGGGGTATAGACAATGTTGAGATCTTTCTGACGAAGGATAACATCCTGATCAATCATTGCCGTATGAACGGCCTGCATATAATCGTAGTCCATTTCACCACCAATAATCTTAATCTTATCCCAATTGGCCTCAAACTTAACGTCTTCAATCTTCACCTTGTTCACCTCTTCGATAATACCAGTATCATGAGGAGACAAAACCTGGGCACCATCACTCCAGTAAGCCTTATATCCATTGTATTCCTTTGGATTGTGGGAAGCTGTTACGTTAACGCCAGCATTAGCACCGAGTTCACGGATTGCGAATGAAATCTCTGGGGTTGGGCGAAGACTTTCAAAGAGATAAGCCTTGATGCCATTGGCAGAGAAAATCGCAGCTACAGTTTCTGCAAAAAGACGAGAATTGTTACGGCAGTCGTGTCCCACGACAACAGAAAGGTTGTCCTGGCCAGGGAATGCCTTCAGGATATAGTTGGCAAAGCCCTGGGTAGCCATACCTACGATATACTTGTTCATACGATTGGTACCTGCGCCCATGATGCCGCGCAAACCACCTGTACCGAACTCCAAATTCTGATAAAAAGCATCTACGAGTGCAGATTTGTCCTCTGCATCAAGCATTGCCTTAACTTCTTTACGTGTTTTCTCATCGAAAGCAGGGGTGAGCCACTGCTGGGCTCTTTCCTCGCACTGCTTGATTAATTCTGTGTCATTAGCCATAGCTTGTCTATATTTTGTTATTAATAATTTGCCCACAAAGATAATTAAAATATTTGAGAAAACAAGTAAGTTTGGAGGTTTTTTTGTATTTTTGCACATTGAAACAAAAATGCAATCAAAATCAGCCTTTTCTAAAGGCTATTATATAATAATGTAAAACTATTAAAGCCAGAATATAAATATGGAATTACACTTTACTGGCATCATCATTGCCATTTGCACATTTTTTGTGATAGGTCTCTTCCATCCTATTGTGCTGAAAACAGAATATTACACAGGCACTAAGTATTGGTGGGTATTTCTCGTAGTAGGCATCGGCACAATTGCCGCAGCTTTCTTGATAGAAAATGTCTTGACTTCTGCCCTCCACGGAGTAGTGGGAGCTTCGAGCTTATGGAGCATAGGTGAACTGTTCGAGCAGAGACATCGTTGCGAAAAAGGCTGGTTTCCAAAAAATCCTAAACGAATCGGCACGGGATATTACAGGGACGAGGAGAATGTGAAAAATGATGAGTGAAGAATTCTACAACTTTACTAAAAGTTCAAAGTAAATGAAGACTGAATTAATATTAGTCGGCAAGACCATCAACAAGCATTTCATAGCTGGCATCAAGGATTATGCCGACCGAATCACCCATTACATGCCTTTCTCCATCATCACCATCCCCGAGCTCAAAAACACCAAGAGTCTGAGCGAACAGCAACAGAAAGAACGCGAAGGCGAGCTGATATTGAAACAACTGCAGCCTTCAGACACAGTGATATTGCTGGACGAGCATGGACAGGAGTTTCGCAGCATAGAGTTTGCCAAATGGGTGGAACGAAAACAGACATCTTCCAGAAAACTTGTCTTTATCATTGGTGGCCCGTATGGATTCTCACAAGCGGTCTATGAACGTGCCAACGAAAAGATCTCACTATCCAAGATGACTTTCTCCCACCAGATGGTCAGACTCATCTTCACCGAAGCCCTCTACCGGGCATGCACCATCATAAAAGGTGAACCTTATCACCATGAATAAGTGAAGAGTGAAGAACGAAGAATCCAATAGACTCTTCTAACTAAAGCAAGAGAATTCTTCACTTTTCGTTCTTCACTCTTCACTTAAAATTAAAAATAGAATTATGACTAAAGAAAAATATATTGAGATAAAAGGAGCCAGAGCCAACAACCTCAAGAATATCGACATAAAGATACCACAGGGCAAGTTTGTCGCCATCACAGGAGTTTCAGGATCGGGCAAGTCGTCATTGGCTTTCGACACGCTCTATGCCGAAGGCCAACGCCGCTATGTAGAATCTTTGTCAAGCTATGCTCGCCAGTTCTTAGGCAGAATGAGCAAGCCCGAATGCGACTTCATAAAAGGGTTGCCCCCTGCCATTGCCATCGAGCAAAAGGTTATCTCGCGCAACCCACGTTCCACAGTAGGAACCACAACCGAGATTTATGAATACCTACGTCTGCTCTATGCCCGCATAGGAAAAACTTTCTCACCCATCAGCGGAGAGGAGGTGAAACGACACACCACAGAAGACGTACTGGCTTGTACCCGACAATATTCTCCAGGCACCAAGTTTGTTGTACTTGCCCCTATTCATGTGGCAGAAGGACGCACACTTGCCCGCCAGTTGGAGATGTATCTACAGGAAGGTTACTCGCGCATCATGGTGAAAGACGAGTTCGTACGTATCGAGGATTTCGACGGAGAAGCCGAAGCCAAGGATATTTTTCTCGTGATAGATCGCTCATCGGTAAGCGAGGAGAAAAGCGACATAAGCCGACTTACCGACTCTGCCGAGACTGCGTTCTACGAGGGCGACGGTGCCTGCCGGCTGCTGTTCCTTCCCAGCCATATATGCTACGACTTCTCTACCCGTTTTGAGGCAGACGGCATTACTTTCGAAGAACCATCAGACAATATGTTTTCCTTCAACTCCCCCCTGGGTGCTTGTCCCACCTGCGAGGGATTCGGAAGCGTGATAGGCATCGACGAGAAGCTTGTCATTCCCAACACATCGGTAAGCGTATACGATGGTTGCGTGGCTTGTTGGCGCGGCGAAAAGATGGGCATGTGGCAAAAAGAATTCATCCGAAGAGCCGCACAGTACGATTTTCCCATCTTCGAGCCTTACTACAGTCTTACCCAGAAGCAGAAAGACATGCTCTGGCATGGACTTCCATGCGACAAAAACAAGGACATCCACGAGCAGATAAGCATCGACGCCTTCTTCGAGATGGTGAAGGAAAACCAATATAAGATACAATACCGTGTCATGCTGAGCCGTTTTCGTGGTAAGACCATCTGCCCCGACTGCCATGGCACCCGGCTCAAAAAGGAAGCCACCTATGTGAAGATAGGCGGCAGGAGCATTACCGAACTGGTGGAAATGTCGATTACCAACCTGAAGGTTTGGTTCGACAAGCTGGAGCTTACAGAACACGAGCAGAGCATTGGCAAACGACTGCTTACCGAAATCACCAACCGGCTGCAGTTCCTGCTCGATGTAGGATTGGGCTATCTCACCTTGGGAAGACTCAGCAACAGCCTGTCGGGTGGAGAGAGCCAGCGCATCAATCTTACCACAAGCCTTGGCTCTTCTCTCGTAGGCAGTGTATACATTCTCGACGAGCCAAGTATCGGACTGCATAGCCGTGACACAGGTCGTCTCATCAAAGTTCTTCGCGAACTGCAGCAGTTGGGCAACACCGTGGTTGTGGTTGAGCACGACGAGGAAATCATGCGAGCTGCCGACTACCTTATAGATATAGGTCCCGACGCTGGACGTTTAGGAGGAGAAGTAGTCTACGCAGGACCTGCCTCCGAATACAACACCACCGACAAGGCTGCACAAAAAGAGCTGTTAACTCGATATCCCAAGAGCCATACCATACGCTACCTAACCCACGACGAGGAGATAGAATGCCCCACCTCGCACAGGGCATGGAACATGAGCATCCTCATCAAGGGTGCACGCATGAACAATCTGCGAGGAATCGATGTGGAAATACCACTCAACGTCTTCACCGTAGTCACAGGTGTGTCGGGATCGGGCAAGTCTTCGCTCATCAAGGGCATACTCTACCCCGCTCTTCGCCGCCGGCTCGACCTCGTTGCCGATACCCCTGGCGAGTTTGCCTCATTGGAGGGCGACTGGAAGAGTATTCGCCACGTCGAGTTTGTCGACCAAAACCCAATAGGAAAAAGCACACGTAGCAATCCTGCCACATACTTGAAAGCCTACGATGCCATCCGCACGCTCTTTGCAGCCCAGCCTTTGGCCAAACAGATGGGCTTTACTGCGCAGTATTTCTCCTTCAATGCCGAAGGTGGACGCTGCGAGGAATGCAAGGGTGCCGGATATGTAACCATCGAGATGCAGTTCATGGCTGATCTCACGCTTACCTGCGAAGCATGCCATGGCAAACGTTTCAAGCACGATATCCTGGACGTGAGATATGGAGGAAAGAACATCGACGATGTGCTCAACATGACTGTGAGCGAAGCCATCGAGTTCTTCAGCGACGAGAAAAATTCACATAGCGACACCGACTTCGACCAGTGCCGCATCATCGCACGAAGACTTCTGCCCCTTCAGGAGGTTGGCTTAGGTTACATCAAGCTCGGACAAAGCTCAAGCACCCTGTCGGGAGGTGAAAACCAACGTGTAAAACTTGCCTACTTCATCGGAAAGGAAGAGCAAGAGCCAACACTCTTTATCTTCGACGAACCTACCACAGGCCTTCATTTCCACGACATCAAGCGTTTGCTCCATGCCTTCAACGCCCTGATAGAGCGTGGCCACTCACTGGTGGTCATCGAGCATAACCTCGATGTCATCAAATGTGCCGACCACATCATAGACTTAGGCCCCGACGGAGGAGACAAGGGAGGCAACTTAGTGGTTTGCGGAACACCCCAGCAGGTGGCAGCCTGCCCAAACAGCATCACAGGACAATTCTTGAAGAAGTACCTGCCAAAATAAGTGGAAAAAGTCATTAACGTAACACAAATACGCCACGCTAAGTGCTAAAAGATGTAAAAAAGTAGAGACATGCTAAACTTTATGTGTAATTTTGCATCCAAACGTAAAACAGACAAGAACATCACACTTTAAAAAAGAAATGAAAATGAAAAAGTTTGTACTCTTTATATTCATGGCAGTTTGTTGCGCCATAAGTGCCAACGCACAAGCTCAAATCAAATTCGACAAACTGACTCACAACTTTGGCTCGTTCCCAGAGACAGAGAAGATTCACAAGACTACATTCACCTTTACCAATGTTGGCAACAAGCCCCTTATCATCAATCAGGCAGTGGCAAGTTGTGGCTGTACGATACCTAAGTATACCAAGACTCCGATAGCTCCCGGACAAAAGGGGCAGATTGAGGTAACCTATAAAAGCGACGGCACATGGCCTGGCCACTTCAAGAAGAGCATCACCATACGTACCAACGGTACGGTAGAGATGACTCGCCTGTATGTAGAAGGTGTCATGACAGAAGTCAAAAAATAGTAATGATATTCTATTTCTCAGGAACAGGAAATACCCGTTGGGCTGCCATACAGATTGGCACAGCCACGCAAGAACGACTGATTAATATAGCCGACTATTCCGACTATCTTTCAGACGATAAAGCTATCGAGCCGTTTGCCTTGCAAGAAGGCGAACGGCTTGGTTTTGTTTTCCCCGTTCATGGATGGAGAGTGCCAAGACTGGTGCGTTCGTTCATCGGAAAGCTAAGACTGGAGACCAGTGGCGATGCTATTTTCCCCGAAAGAAAGCCTTTCTGCTTTGCAGTCTGCACGGCAGGCGACAGTATAGGAAAGACTATCGACATACTCAATAAATGTTTGCAGGCAAACAGCCAGCTGAAAGCCATGGGCATCAGCCATCCCGACTCGGCTTATTCGCTCATCATGCCCGAGTCGTACGTGGGCTTGCCCTTCATGGACGTAGACCCGCCCGAGAAAGAGAAGCGAAAAAAGGAGAAGGCTGCACAACAGCTGAAAGCCATCTGCAAAGACTTGAGAGAGCGAAAGGTTGGCATCAGCCATCTGACAGAAGGCCCACTTCCCTGGTTCTTCACTAAAGTCGTAGGCGGCTTCTTCGAGCATGTCCTCATCACCGACAAACGTTTCCATGTAGAGGAAGAGCGGTGCGTGAAGTGCGGCATCTGCGCCAATGTCTGTCCCGTCGGAGACATCGACGGGGGAAAAGGTAAAATGCCGAGATGGTTACACCACAAGGATTGCCTCACCTGCTTCTCGTGCTATCATCACTGTCCGCGCCATGCGATTGAGTTCGGACATCAGACACAGCATAAAGGACAATACTATTATAAGTAAACACAACTGTTTTTCTTCCCCCCCCCAAAAAAAAGACTTAGATAATAACTAACTTGAATAATAACTAAATAATTCTATGAAATAATGAAGAAGACTTTACTCAGCATCGCATTTGTTCTGATGAGCATCGTTAGCGGATTTGCGGCAAAAGCGTATCCAGGCATTATAACTGTTACCCAAAGCGACGGAACCAAACTGGACGTTAGGTTATATGGTGATGAACACTATAGTTGGTACTCTACAACTGACGATGTTCTCCTTGTACAAGTAGGAAGCAATTATTATGTAGCACAGGTGGAGGAAGACGGAACCCTGAAAGCAACTCCGCAATTGGCTCACAATGCCGATTTACGCACCAACTTAGAGAAAAAAGCTATAAACATACAGGACAAGCAGTTGTTCTTCAATAAGACAAAAACAATTGCAATACGCCGCAGCATTGGTATTAGCAAAGACCTACCCTATTTTCCACACATAGACACCCCAAAGGCACTCGTGATTTTAGTGCAATTTCAAGACTGTGTTTTCAAGACTAAAGACCCGATAAGTGTATTCAACCACTTACTCAATGCTTCTCCAGAAGATGAAGCTCCCCAAAGTCTAAAGGAAGATTACAGCACCAAATACACCAATACGGGTAGTGTAAAACAATATTTCAGCGACATGAGCCAAGGCGAGTTCACACCCCAGTTTGATGTCAAGGGCGTTGTCACTGTCAGCAAAAATTATGCGTATTACGGACAAGACCAAAGCGAAAAAAAAGACATACACTATAAGGAGATGATAAAAGAAGCATGTGAGTTGGCAAAATCACAGCTTGGAGTTAAATTCTCTGAATATGATGCCAATAACGATGGTTATGTAGATTTGGTATACATAATCCACGCAGGTTATGGACAAAACACAGGTGGAGACGCAAATACGCTATGGGCAAAAACCAGTTTTGCCAATATTACAACTATTGACGGGAAAAATATTTATGCTCATGGAATCAACAGTGAACTTAACACAAACAAGGGCAACTATATCACAGGTATTGGTGTGATTTGTCATGAATTCTCTCATACAATGGGATTACCAGACCTTTATCCATATAATTCCAAAGCATACGTCAACAACCAAGAGCCTGAATCTTGGGATTTAATGGATGCTGGCGAATATGGTAACAATGGTTACACACCTGTACCATATTGTGCTTGGGAGTTAGATATCATGGGATGGAACGCAGGCATTGAAACCTTAGATAAAGTAGTTCCAAGGCAAATAACCATGGAGCCTTACTTCAGCGACAATCGCAAAGCATACAAGATAGAAGCCGAGAATGGCGAATACCTGTTATTGCAGAATCTGCAACGGACAGGTTGGGGAGCAGGCTATATGTCACATGGTCTGCTTATCTATCGCATAGATTACCAAAGACCAACCGTAGGACTCGACTATAGGATGAATCAGACTCCAAATGAGCCTGAGGTAACAGTTCTTCCTGCTGACGGTGTCATCCTAAATGGTTACCTGATTGACAAATCACATACAAAACAAGAATATGTTGAGAGCCAATGGGCTGATCCATTCCCAGGCTACAAGGAAGTGACAGAATTACTTGAGGCGAAACTTAACAAAACAACGCTGACAAATCTGCTCTACAACATCAAGGAGACCAATGGTGTCGTCACCTTCGATTATCTCAAGGACTTCGCCACAGGCATCAGCCCAACTTTAACAGACGCAGATAAAGATACAGAAAAGAATCCAAGCATCTTCTCGCTCGATGGTCGCTACCTCGGCAATGATGCCGGCAAGTTGAACAAAGGTGTCTACATCATCGGCAAGAAGAAAGTGGTGATAAAATAAGGCAATTTTAAGGATGCGCAGATGTCAATCATAATGTATGGCACTATGTCCTGTCGAAGAGAACAATTGTACGGCAAAGGGAAATAATATGGACAACTCAACTTTCGCAAATGCGAAAGTTGAGTTTTTTATTTGCAGCACGTTCTATTTCTTTCTATAAAATAAGAAAAAGGCAGTAAGAATACTTTTACATAAATATTCACGGCCATAGCTTAGTTAACTATGAAAAAACATTTTCCCAGTTAGGAAAAAATATTTTCCCAGTTAGGCGGGTTATAAAACCTGACTGGGTGACGATTTTTTGGCTATTACCGTATAAATATACAGCATAAAAATTCAGACTGATTACTTTGCCTCTATGTCTTTCACCAAACCTTCCACATAGCGGCAAAGGATGCTGATGCCCTTCTCGTTCTCGCCTCCCTCAGGAATAATGATGTCGGCATAGCGCTTGGTTGGTTCAATAAACTGTTCGTGCATGGGCTTGAGCACTTTCAGGTAGCGGTCTACCACCATGGACACCGTACGCCCACGGTCGATGGTATCGCGCTGTATGTTTCGTATCAGTCGCTCGTCGGGGTCGGCATCAACAAAAACCTTCAGGTCCATCAAGTCACGCAACTTCTTGTTGAGCAAAGTCATAATACCCTCGATGATGATGACGGGCTTGGGCTCTACATGGATGGTCTCAGCCTCACGATTGCACTTGAGGTAACTATAGGTAGGTTGCTCGATGGCCTTTCCGTTGCGCAAGTCGTTGAGCTGCTTGTACAACAGCTTCCAGTCAAAGGCATCAGGATGGTCGAAGTTGATGGCATGACGCTCTTCGTCTGTCATGCCCGTCGTGTCGTTGTAATAAGAATCGAGAGGCACTACCGCCACATAGTGAGGAGGCAAAGCCTCCACGATTTTCCTCACCACGGTGGTCTTGCCCGACCCCGTTCCTCCAGCTATACCGATAACGGTTATTTTGTCTTTATCCATAGTTTTCTTTATTTTATTTACTTTATCATTATGAGCTAAACCTTTGGTTTAACACGCTGTCAGAGCACTTCATCGAACATCTTTCGATAATACTCGGCTTTCTTTTCCACGGCCAAAGGATATGCTCGGCTACTGCTCGGCATGCGATAGAGTCTGAGAGTACGTCCCTCGAAGCCGAACTCCACATAGCCTCCCATTGGCGGCGTGGCTGTAATGCCGTAATGTTCGGAGAAGATGCGGGTGGCCAACTGTCCTGCCGTCAGCACAGCCCTGCATTGAGGCAAGGCTCGGAGCATACCGTCAAGGTCAGAGGGTTCCACCACCTGCAAGTCTTTGTCCGAAGCCGTATTCTTGGTACGTATCACCTTCTGAGCCGTGTCGTAGATAGCTACGCCTTTCTCCTGCAGGAAGCTTTTCAGTTCAGCCTCACGATAGCACTTGTTCTCGGTATCGACAAAGTGGAGCTTATCTCCGAAGAAGATAAGCCCGAAGATGCGCCACATATCGTTCTGATAATTGGGATAGTACCAAGGAATGCACCAGCGCTTGGACGAAGGAGGAAAAGTGCCGAGCATCAGCAATTTGGCGTTGCCCGGCAACCAAGGTTCAAAAGGATGATTTTCTATCATTTTTACCTTTTTACCCTTAAAATCACTTCTTTTCCTTTACTAAATACATCACTACCGGCAAGTGGTCGCTGTAGCCGTTGAGCCAGCGCCCTCCTGCCGTGGTACGCAGCGGTGCTCCCTTGTACTGTCCCTCCTGTTGGATGAGGTAGTCGCGGCGGAAGATCTGGCTCTTCCAATATTTCAGCGAAGAGTAGTCCTTGTGCTTGGCGTCCTTGTTGAGCAGATTAGGTGTTATCACAATCTGGTCGAAAAGGTTCCAGTTGCCATTGTAGAACAAGGTGCCCTTTCCTTCCTTTGCCAAGACGTTGTACCAAGGGTTGTACATGTCATCAGACCCCACCTGGCTTATCTCGGGCTTAGCCTGCAGATAGACGTGCATACTCTTGTTCACGGGGTCGTCGTTCATATCGCCCATCACAAAGATCTTCATGCCACGGTTCACGTTCAGCAGACTGTCCTTGATAACCTTCACCTGGCGTGCCGCCGACTCACGATAGAAGGAGCCCGAGAAACGGCTTGGCCAGTGGCATACGATGACTGCCACATCATCTCCTGCCATCTCTCCCCTCACGGTAAGGAAGCCACGGGTAAAGAAAGCGCTGTCCTTTGCCAACTCCTGCACATAAGGCAGCAGTTTCACATTCTTCACGCTGAAAAGTGAAGGATTATAGAGCAGAGCGCAGTCGATGCCTCGACGGTCCGCCCCCTCCACATGCACATATTTCATGCCACGCGCCTTGAGAGGAGTCTGGTCCACCAAGGCATCGAGCACCTTATGGTTCTCCACCTCGGAAAGTCCGATGAAGGCACAGCCCACGTTAGGGAGCACGTCCGTCCCCATATCAGCCAATGCCTTCGACATATTACGCAGTTTATTGGTATACTTCATACCGTTCCATCCCTTGTTGGGAAGATACTCGTAATCGTTCTTACCCTCGTCGTGGCAAGTATCAAAGAGATTCTCCTGGTTGTAAAAGCCCACGGCGTAAACCGAGTACTTCTTCTGGGCGGAGGCAGCCACATTGACTATCAATAGAGCTGCCAAGAATAGCAAATGTCGTTTCATTGTTTTCTGTTTAAAATTTGTTTACTGCAAAAGTAGCTATTAAATCGCAAATATCAGTAAGAAAAGTGGAAAAAGTGAATCCTTAATCAAATTTTAATCAAAAAAACTTTTTTTTTTAAAATTTATTTGTTTACTTTGCACTCACATTACATTAATTAAACAATTAACTATGCAACAAAAGGTAAAATTAGCAATGATTGCACTCTGCTACAGCCCTATGCTCTTCGCTCAGAACACCACAGAGCAGAAGACGGCAAAGGGATTGGACGAGAATGCATTCACATTCACCGAAGCACAGTTGGGTGAGGATGACGACATGTCGCAGAACATCACCATCCTGAATTCAAACTCAAATGTATACGCATCAGAGGCAGGCTACCTGTTCTCGCCCGTGCGTTTCCGTTACCGTGCCTTCAACCAGAAGTACAATGATGTGTACATCAATGGCGCTCCCATGAACGACATGGAGTCCGGGCAGTTCCGATTCTCGAATATCGGAGGCCTGAACAGATTTTCAAGAAATGTTGACTTCGCATTACCTTTCGAGGGCAACAACTATTCTATGACTGGCATGGCAGGAAGCAACAACTACGACTTCCGGGCAGGAAGCATGCAGACCGGGCACTACGCCTCCGTGGGAGTAGCCAACCGCAACTACACGCTTCGTGGCCTTTATACCTATAGCAGCGGATTCAACGACAAGGGCTGGGCCATCTCGGCAGGCCTCACCTATCGTTGGGCGAACCGTGGTTATGTAGAAGGAACTTTCTACAATGCGCTGTCTTACTACCTGGGCGTGCAGAAGAAGTGGAACAACGGCCACTCCCTTAGCCTCACCACATGGGGCAACCCCACAGAGCGCTCCACACAGGGAGCCGCAACCGACGAGGCTTACTGGCTCGCCAACGACTACTATTACAACCCATACTGGGGATACTATAATGGCCACAAGCGCAACTCGCGTGTTGTCAACGACTTTGCGCCATCAGCCATCGCCACATGGGACTGGGACATCAACGACAAGATGAAGCTCACGACATCCGTCTTCGGCAAGTACTCCATGTACAAGAGCACCAAGCTCAACTATGCCAATGCCGAGAATCCGCAGCCAGACTACTGGAAGAACCTGCCAAGCAGCTACTACGATATATGGAATCCGGATGCGATCGGAAACAATTCGGCAACACTCCAGAGCTGGTACAACTCCTACAACTACTGGACAGCCAGCAAGGCTAACCGCCAGATAGACTGGGAGCGACTCTATTACGCCAACACACAGGCTGCCAACCAGGGCAAGGACGCGCTCTACTTCATCCAGGCCAAGCACAGCGACAACCTGATGTTCAACATGGCTTCCACCCTGTCGGCCAAAGTCACCAAGCGCTCCACCCTCGTAGGCGGACTGGTATTGGGCAGCAACAGCAACCGTCACTATCAGACCATGGACGACTTGCTGGGTGCTTCCTTCTTCCATAACATCAACACCTATGCCCTCGGCACATATCCCGCCGACGACCCAAGAGTGCAGTACGACCTCAACACAGCCGGACCCAACAACCTCGGTTCCCTCGTCTACGAAGGCGACAAGTTTGGCTACGACTACAAGATAGAAGTACTGAAAGGTTTGCTCTGGACCTCATACACAGCCGAGATGGGACGTTTCCAGACCATGATTAGCGCCAAGCTCGGCCAGACCAACATGCGCCGCCATGGCTACATGCGCAACGGTATGGCTGCCAACAACTCTGAAGGCAACAGCCGCATAGCACGTTTCGGAGAAGGTGGCGCCAAGGGTAGCATCAACTTCGACGCAGGCAAGGGACATGTGTTCAAGATTGGTGTAGGCTACGAGTGGCGTCCACCTATGGCGAACGCCGCATTCATCTCTCCGGAGATTTGCAACGACTATGTTCTCAACTTAGGCGACGAGCACATCTTCAGCAGCGAGTTCAGCTATCAGTACCAGAACGCTTGGCTGCACGCCAATTTGAACGCATACTATAGCCGTCTGGATCACGTCACCGAGTGGCAGAACTTCTACAACGACGACGAGAACTCATTCACTTACCTCAGCATGACTGGCCTCAAGAAAGAATACTACGGCGTAGAGGCTGGTCTTGACTTCAAGGTCGCTTCTTTCCTCAACCTCAAGGCCATCGGAACCATCAGCGACGCCAAGAACATCAACAACGCCAATGTGTACTACATGCTCTCCAAGTCGGCTGAGCTCGTAAAGGACTACGCATACATCAAGGACATGCGCGAAAGCGGAACTCCTCTTACCATCGGTAGCTTTGCGCTCGATTTCCACAAGGGCGGATGGTTCGTCAACCTCAACGCCAACTGGTACGACCGCATTTATTTGTCTTACTCGCCAAGCTATCGCTACAAGTCTTCGCTGCAGAACCGCGACGTGCTCTTCAACGACGAGCCTCTCCCAGGCTCCATCGACCAGGCCGAGGGACATGGCGGATGGATGGTAGACGGAAGCATCGGCAAGAGCATACGCCTCAAGCATGGCAGCTTGAACTTCAACCTCATGGTAACCAACATCCTCAACAACCGCAAGATTGTTTCCGGAGGTTACGAGCAGAGCCGAAGCGACTACACCATCAACAAGGACAACGAGACCAAGGATCGTGTCTACAAGTTCTCTAAGAACCCCAAGAAGTATTACGTATTCGGAACCAACGGAATGTTCCAGGTATCATACAGATTCTAAAAAAGAAGAAGAGAAGATATGAAAAAGTTAAAATATATCGCAATGGCATTTGCAGCCCTGCTCTTGGCTTCATGCATGGGCGACGGTTATGCTGATTCCGTGGGAGAAAAAGACTATTCGGGTCCTGCCATCGGCAACAACAAACTGGAGGCTACCAATGTCATCACCATTTCCGAACTGAAAGAGAAATATGCCACACAGATAGACCGTGGCCTGTACAAGCAGGTAGACGAGGACATCAAGATTTTGGGCATCGTTACAGGCAACGACTTGGGAGGTAACCTTTACAACGAGATATGTCTCCAAGACAATACGGGAGGCATCTTGGTGTGCATCAGCAAGGGCGGCCTTTACGGCGAGTTGCCTGTAGGCCAGCAAGTCCTCATCGACTGCAAGGGGCTTTACATCGGCGGCTACGGCAAGCAGGCCGAGTTGGGTGGCATCTACACCAACACCAACAAAGGCACACAGTCTATCGGCAAGGTAGACCGCTACGAGTGGGAGAAGCACTACAAGATTATCGGAGAGGCCGACGAGGCCAAGGCCGAGGCAATGGTCGAGGTGTTCGACCAGACAAAAATCAAGGATGCCGACTATCTCAAGTCTTGCTCAGGCAAGTTGATGAGAATAGAGGGCGTAACCTTTGCCGACGCAGGCAAGAAGGTGTATGCTGCCTCTGCAGACCGAGACAACGCCAACTGCGTAAACCGCGGACTCTCTGGCATCAGCACCGACAACATGGTAGTTCGCACTTCCGCTTATGCCAAGTTTGCCAACACTCTCCTGCCAGAAGGGCCACAAAACATCACGGGCATCTTCACACGCTATGCAGGAAGCAAGAACGACACTTGGCAGATTCTTATCCGCACAGCAGACGACGTGAAAGAGGCTAAGGGAACAGAGAAAGTACCGTACACCGTCGAAGAAGCCATCCAGCTGATAAACGACGGACAGACTACGGATGCTAATGTCTATACCGAAGGAATCATCTGCTCCGATCCAAGCGTGTCTACCCAGTATGGCAATGCCGACTACTACATTTCCATAGATGGAAAGGAATACAAGACTGCCGATGGAAGCATGGATCCTGCCAAGACCATCAAGGTGTTCCGCGGCTACTATCTCGGCAACGAGAAGTTCACAGAAGAGAACAAAGATAAGATCAAGAAGGGACAGAAAGTGCTCATCTGCGGCAAGCTTCTTCTCTACAATGGAATTCCCGAGATTGACAAGGGCAATTATCTCATTTCTGTGGAAGAAGAGGCTAAGGGAACAGAAAAGAGTCCTTACACCATCGAGGAAGCCATCAAAGTGATAAACGACGGACAGACTACGGATGCTGCCGTCTACACAGAAGGCATCATCTGCTCCGATCCAAGCGTGTCTACCCAGTATGGCAATGCCGACTACTACATTTCTATAGACGGAAAGGAATACAAGACTGCCG
>DJOI01000037.1:21862-30816 GCA_002439605.1 Candidatus Segatella mututuai
CAAGGGCAATTATCTCATTTCTATCAACTAATTCAACAACAAGAAGTAAATAATAAAAAGAACTATCAATATGAAAAAATTCATTTATTCATGCTTGGTTTTGGCTATGACAGCCTTGACATTTAGCAGCTGCGAGGATGTTCCTGCTCCTTACAATATGCCTAATCAGCCAGAAACACCTTCTGTCGATCCCAACGGAAAGGGTTCTGAGTCCAATCCTTATACAGTAACAGAAGCAATCGCTTTGATCAAAGATGGCAAGGCTCCAACTTCAGAAGTTTGCGTAAAAGGTACTATTACTGCAGTTACTTACTATAATGCAACTTACAAGAGCCTTTCATATAACATTGCCGACGCTGGCTCATCAGATGTTATAGAAGTCTATTCAGGAAAAGGCTTGAACGGCGCAGACTTCTCTGCTAAGACCGACTTGAGCGTAGGACAAGTGGTTGTTGTCCAAGGTATTCTCAAGGCATTCACCAAGAGTGACGGAACCGTTGTCAACGAAATTGACAAAAACAGTACCATTATATCAATCGAAGGTGGTGGACAAACTCCAGAAATAAAGAATGATGGAAGCGCAAGCAAACCATACACAGTAACAGAAGCTCTCAGCTTAGATGGTAAAAAAAATGTTTATATCAAAGCATATATCGTTGGCTCTGTAACTGACAAATCTTATAGTTCTGCTGAATTTGGCACAGCACACGCATCACAGACAAACCTGCTTGTAGCCGCATCTGCCGAAGAAACAGACGCAAACAAATGCATGCCAGTTCAACTTCCTACAGGAAAAATCCGTGCAGGACTTAACCTTAAAGATAATCCTAAATATTACAAGAAAGAAGTAATTCTATATGGAGAAATTACAAAGTACTTCGCTGTTGAAGGTATCAAGAGTGTAACATATGCTAAGATTGAAAACACAGAAATCGGAACAAAGCCAAGTGATAGTGGAGATACGACAACAACAGGAGATGCACTCAATGAGACTTTCGCCGAAAGCATTGGCTCCTTCTCTATCATAGATGTAGACAAAGGTAGTCTTTCGTATGTTTGGAAACACGATGCAACAAACAAATATATGAAAGCATCTGCTTATGTAAACAACGCAAACAATGCTGTTTCAAGTTGGCTTGTAAGTCAAACTATAGACTTAAGTAAATTGACATCCGCAACATTGACGTTCACACATGCACTTAATTTTGTAAAGAATGGCAATCGTTCCGACCTTGTAAATGTTGTTGTTAGTACAAATTATACAGGTGACGTAACTACGGCAACTTGGGAAAATATCACTCTAGACAAATGGGCAGATGGAGCTAGTTGGACTTTTGTTGACAGCAAGGCTGACCTCAGTAAATATGCAGGCAAGAAAATAACATTAGCTTTCAAATATACTAGTTCTACAGAAGCAGCCCCTACTTGGGAAATTAAAAATGTTGTAATCAAATAAAATACAAAAAAAACATTTTATCCCCATTGCCTCTCATCAGGCAATGGGGATTTTTCTTGCCACGCTAAAAAAACATAGCAAAACATTTGGTAGCAAAAGAATAAAAGCGTATCTTTGCAACGGTAACAATAAAAATCAAATGAAACATGAACTACATCAATCAATATCACAAGGAGACGACAGAGAGAATGCTCAAGAGAATGGAAGAATGGAAGAAATCACCAACTTGCTCTACAGTAGCAGCAGAAAGAATGAAGAAGAACATGATGCTGGGTCAACGTATAGAGGAAACCTATATAGCGAACAAAGCCTCATAGAAAGTTATGCAGAAGCACACAAATGCTGGTACTCTTTAGATGACATTTTCAATTTAGGAATACCGGGACCTTCGGGAAGTGAAAACGATACATATGTTGACAAAAACGGGGGTATTGTTTATAAGACAAACAATCTTATCCACACAGGGAGTTTCTATAAATTATTTCGCCGTTTACTCATCCACAACGAACTGTTTCCTCAAACAAGCTATCAATTGATTGGATTTACTGGCTACAAAGGGCGTACAATCTATCCATTATTAGCACAAAAATATATAGAAAATGCGATTCCTGCCACGCCAAAAGAAATAAAAAAGCACATGCTTTCCTTAGGATTTGAGCAAATAGACGATTGGACATATCAGTATAAACATCTACGTCTCTCCGATTTAAAACCCAAGAATGTTTTAAAAGATGAGTTTGGAGATTTTTACATCATCGATGTAGAAATTCAAGAAAAACAATAACATCAGCAAAATTATCACGAAAAATTTGGCTATTACAAGAATTTACAGTAACTTTGCACCCTGTTAAGCAAAAAGGCTATAGCGGGCATGCCCCGAAGAGGGACACGAATGATGCCAATGATAATAAGCATCCCCGCGACGTCTATATTCAATAACCCCATAAACATTAAAAAAGAAAATGAAAAAAGGTATTCATCCAGAGAACTATCGCCCTGTAGTATTCAAGGATATGTCTAATGGCGATATGTTCCTCTCTAAGTCAACTTGCAAGACCAACGACACCGTTGAGTTTGAAGGCGAGACTTATCCAGTAGTAAAGATTGAAATCTCAAGCTCCTCCCACCCATTCTATACAGGTAAGAGCAAGCTCGTGGATACAGCAGGTCGCGTAGACCGCTTCATGAACCGTTACGGCAAGTTGAAGAAGTAATATACCTTTTCAATATTATAAGGATATATTATCAATACGAAATAGAAGGTGCGTTCTAACGTAGTTGCATATGCGTTAGTGCGCACCTTTTACATTATCCCAACAGGCTTCCAAGATATCCCCCAAGAAAACATCATTCAGTCTTCATCTGACACACCAAAGATATGAAACAAATCAAGATATATTTATCAGCCCTCCTCGCCGTGCTCTCCATGGCTGCCTGCAGCAGTAGCGATGAAGGAGGAGGAAACGACTCAAGCGAGACCAACATCAACAAGAACGAGGTAACTACCGACAAGGCTGTCACCCGACTGGAGTTTCCCAAGCTGAAAGGCGGAAACAGCATCGTCATCGTTCACCGTGACGGAAACAGCAAGCAGTACGACCCTGACGACGTAAACTATTCCGTAGAATGGGATTGCGACCTAAAGTCGCAGCGCTGGTCTTGCTATATCATCACCTCTAAAAACAGAAAGAAGAATACAGACCGCTATTACAGTAAGGATAACCAATATCCCAACGACCCTGCACTCACGATATCACAGAGATGGGAGAAAGATTACATATATAGTTCGGGCTTTGACCACGGACATATCTGTCCCTCAAACGACCGTCTGTATAGCTCCAACGCCAACTACCAAACCTTCTATCTCACCAACATGCAGCCACAGTACAAAGTTTTCAATGGCAGCGCCAAAGAGCACCAGTACAAAGGTCTTTGGATCAAGATGGAAAACTATCTGCATGGCTTTAAGCTCAACACTACCGACACTATGTATGTATGCAAGGGTGGAACAATAGACAGGGAAGAGTATATCTTGGAACGCATACAGGGAAAGCTCATCGTACCGAAGTACTTCTTTGTAGCTATCCTCGTCAAGAAGATGAGCGGCGGAAAGGCTTACTACAAGTCCATCGGCATGTGGTTTCCACACACCAATGTTTATCATGGCGACGACAAGCTGTCCGATTACGCCATGAGCATCAAGGATTTGGAGGCGAAGACCGGTATTGACTTCTTCTGCAACCTGCCCGATGCCATCGAGCAAGACACAGAGAGCAAAAAGATTCTCAGCGACTGGGGAAGCATCGAGGAATAGCCGAACCATTCGCACGCAGGAAAAGTCATATTGCATTGCCCAAATACGACAACGATGTTTGGGCACTTGTTGCCCACTGCGTGGTCAGTCGATGACCAGTGCTTGTTCAGTCGATGCCCACTGCGTGGTCACAGGATGCCCATCACGTGGTCATCTAATGCTCACTACAACAAAAATATCGCATGTTTCTAAGGTTCATGACAGAACCGTCGAAACATGCGATTTCATTATTTATATGGCAACTCTCTTTTGCAAGACATCTCGCCTATCTGCGATTGTTCAGACGAGAAGAACCACCGCCAATAGGCTTGACGGTCGCACCCTTTCCAAACGCTCCTTTCACATTTTTCTCGCTTACCGCAGAAGAACCGAAGGCCTTGGCCTGGCTCGTCGTCTGGTTGACACGCTTCAAGTCGATGTAAACCACGTCACCCTTCACGCTGCCCGTGCCTATCATGTAGCCCCAGAAGGTCTGCACGTCATAGCCGTCCTCGTCGCCTAAGTGGAATCCCACCTGCGAGGAACCATGGTCCATGACAAACGTAGCCCCAGACTTCTTGTACTTGATATAGATGTCGTAATTATCGTCGATGTACCAACTGAACTCCAAAGTCTGCTGATCGGCCACGTTGCCGTCGTCATCATACTTGTAATCTATCTCTATGCCATCCCCACTCAACGCATCACGGGTGTTGGCGTATTGGAAGAACTTCATGTCGGCATAAAATTCATCCGTCTGTCGCGACTGTCCGTCATCGGAAAGATAAGAATACGTCACCGGTCCATACCATTCGCCCGTAAGCATCTGCGCCTCGGCCACGAGTCCATTATCCTGCGAACCGCCCTGCGAGCCATTGTTCCAATCATTGTTGTTCCATCCCCAGTCGCCGTAACCATTAGACCACCCGTAGGGGTCATGCCAATAATCGTCATCTTCGCACGAAGTGAACGAAAGCGACATCATGGCAGCCATGGACATCATAGTGAGGTAATAAGTAAACTTTTTCATATCGCTTTTTGTTTATAAGTTAATATTTTCGTAAAATTCTGTTGCAAAGATAGCTCATTATTTTCTCCAAGCAAAGGGAATTGTAGAACATTTTAGGGAAAATCCCCTACAAGGAAGTGGATTTTCCCTAAAATGTTTGGAAAAGTCAAGTTTAATACCTAACTTTGTAGCAAACTTTATCCAAAAGAGCATGAAGCGCCTACATCTTTTTATAATACTATCATTTATAACTATCTTTTCATCGGCAGAACCCTTTTGCGATGTCAGAAAGTTTTCCATCCTCGACGGACTTGCCGCCAACTCCATCTCCGATTTGGCACAAGGCTACGACAATTTGATGTGGTTTGGCACGTGGAACGGCCTGTCCTACTACGACGGCTACCATTTCAAGACTTTCCGCGACGAGCCCGACAACATCGACATCATGAGCACCAACCGAATACTCGCCATATACCCCAGCCCAGACAACAACGTGTGGGTAGTCACCTTCGACCGCACGTTATACCTCTTCGACACCAAGCTATGCCAGTTTATCAAGGTCGGCAAAATGCTCGACGAGCACTTCGGCATCCACCTGAGTTCGAGCCAGATATATCCACTCCCCAACGGACATACCTGGATTACCACGGACAGGCAGAACTACCTTATCCGCATAGGGCAAGGCGACGACCTCGAGAGCATGAAGCCCGAGCTCATCAAGGTGGGACAGAAAGGACTTCGGAGTGGAAATGTATGGTTTATCAAGCAAGACCGAAAAGGCCGGGAATGGGTGCTCACCGACAAGGGAACATTCATTTATGGCAGCAAGTTCCACACCTCCATCCCCTTCATGTGGCACAGAGAAGTGGGCAACATGGTCTTTCTCGCCACAAGCGACGGAAAGGTGGCTGTCTACGACGAGCAGAACCATCTGTCCATGGTTCCCATGCCGGCAGGCGTAACCCGCATCAACGAACTAAAGAACACTGGCTACCAGCTGATCATAGCCACCAACATAGGACTCGTCGTGTACAATCCACGCACATTCAAGACCGATGTCGTCAACGTGCAGAATCCCAATCAACCCATCGCAGAGGTAAAGAAGGCCTACGTAGATGCCCACAACTTGGTATGGACGTTCACCGAAGGGCAGGGGGTAACGGTCGTCAACCCCAAGACGATGAGCACACAATGGCTCTATGCCGACGCCCCTACCCCAGACTACCGCACCACAAGCGACAAGTTCTTCATCATGGAAGACGAGCACGGAACGCTATGGACCATCCCCAACCACGGCACATTCAGCTATTACGACCGAAAGAGCGGCAAGCTCGTTCCCTATACGCTGAGAAGCAACTCGGCAGGCAACTACTACGTGCCCCGCATCTCCAAGTTCACCATCTCAGACCAAGGCATACTGTGGCTGGTAGGCGTGCACGACCTCACGCAGGTAAACTTCAAGTTCCACGACTATGTAATGACCAAGCTCGACGAAGGAGAATCAGAAGCGAGAGCCATGGCCTATACCACCAACGGTTTCCATTGGGATGGTTTCAAGTCGGGCCACCTCAAGATAAGCGACAGCAACTTCAACAAGATAGGTTATTTAGAAGCCAACGGACAGATTTCCCAGAAGCAGGTGCCGTTCTCACAAGCTGGAATTTACGCCATCTACCAAGATGCGAAGAAACGAATGTGGATAGGCACAGACGGCGACGGCCTATATCTGTACGCCAAGAACGCCATGCGACATTTCCGCTATGATGCAACCAACAAGAACTCCATACCATGCGACAGCATCTACGACGTGGTGAGCGACCGACAGGGGAACATTTGGATAGCTACCTACGGAGGGGGGTTGGCCCTGATGCGCGAAGACCCGCAAGGCAACATCTCTTTCCTCAGCTCTCGCAACGGTCTGAAATGGCCCAAGATCAGCAATTACAACAAGGTACGACGCATCACCTGCACCGCCAGCGGAGTAATCCTCGTAGGAACCACAGGAGGCCTCGTCACATTCAAGGAGGAAAAGCATCCTACCAAAAACATACGCTTCCATACCACCAGCTACAGGGAGAACGACATAGAATCGCTCACCGCGGCAGACATCAACGACATACTGATGCGCTCCAACGGTGAAACTTACGTGTCGTGCATAGGAGGAACACTCGACAAGATAACGAGCAAAAAACTGCTGCAAGACAACCTGAAGGTAAGATATTGCGATTTCATCAGCACAAACGAAGGAAACGTACAGAGCCTGATAGAAGACAACAGAGGAGATATATGGCTCATAAGAGAGTCGAGCATCGACAGATACAATCCGAAGACCAAGAAAATAACCGTCTTCGGACCAAACGACTTCGACCTGAACATGACATTTTCGGAGGCGCGTCCCGTACACGACCCGAGCACTGACAACATCACCGTGGGCACGGCCATGGGTAGCATGACGTTCAACCCCGCGACCGTGAAGCAGACCGACTATCAGCCACGCGTCATCTTCACCGAGCTGCACTACAACGGAAGCAGCGAGAATATACCCATTCTGCACCAGAAGAAGTTAGTCATCCCTGCCGACAAACGCAACCTGACCATCAGTTTTGCCGCACTCGACTATACACGCAAGTACCAACAATTCTACAAGTACCGCATCGATGGGCACACACCTGAAGGAGAATGGATAGACCTACGCGGACAGAACCGCATCGGTTTCAACCACATCTCGCACGGACAATATGTGCTCAAGGTCATTGCCACCAACACCCATGGCAAATGGAGCAAGCACGTGGCATCGCTCGAACTTGATGTAAGACCCACATTCTGGGAAAGCATCTGGGGCAAGCTGCTGATGCTGCTCATCACCATAGGCATCATGGCATCGTGCTTCATCTTATACAACAAACTGCAGAAAGAACGCATCAAACATGATATGAACGAGATGAAGAACAAGTTTTACAGCAAGGCCTCGCACAAGCTCCGCACACCACTCTCGCTCATCGGAGGCCCCGTGGAGCAAGTGCTGGAAAACGAGCCAAATCTCTCGGAAGAGAGCCGAGGCATGCTGCAAATAGTCCGGCGCAACGCCAAGGAGATGCTCAACATGCTCAACAGGATGCTGAAGTTCGACAACGGAAGCGGCTTCTATCTCGACGAGGGAAGCGACCAGGCATTCGTGGCAAGCGAAAACAATGGCGACATCAGCGACGAGACCGCAAAGGACTATCTCGACGACACAAGCACAGCGGAGGAAGAAGGAACCGACGACGGGGAAGAAAAAACCGAACAGAGGGAAAAGGACATCACCATCCTCGTCGTAGAGGACAACCCCGACCTGCGCCAGTTCCTCTTTACCATCCTCAAACCCGACTATAACGTATTGCTTGCCGAAAACGGCAAGGAGGGCTTGGTGAAGGCAAGAAACATGATGCCCGACTTCATACTTACCGATGTTTCTATGCCCGTAATGGACGGGTTCGCAATGGTACACTGCCTCAAGCAAGACACCAACACTGCACATATTCCCATCATCGTGCTGTCGGCCAAAGCCAGCGTGGAAGACCATCTGCGAGGATTCGAAGAAGGTGTGGACGGCTACCTCACCAAACCATTCTCCGCCACCTACCTAAAGGGGCGCATCGAGGCTGTCATCAATCAGCGGCATGCCCTGCAACTGGACATGCTGAAGCAAATACAGCGAATCGAAGGTACCGAATTCCACATCACGCACGAATATCCGCAGACTGCATCAGGGCAGGGCGGCTACCTAAGCTCCATGGTAAGCAAGCGCATGTTGGAAGAGGATGCTCAGATCGAGAAGGTTGTGCGCTATATCAACGAGCACATCAGCGATCCCGACCTCAGGATGGACGATATCGCCTTGGCCGTGGGCATGAGTAGAAGCGTGCTCTATGGCAAGCTGAAGAATGCCGTGGGCATGAAGCCTGTCGACTTCGTGCGCCACGTACGAATCATGCGTGCCGCGGAGTTGCTCTGCAAAACCGACGACTCGCTCACCAGCATAGCCTACACCATGGGCTTCAGCGATCCGAAGTATTTTGCCAGGGTATTCAAGAAAGAAATGGGCATCAGTCCGAGCCAATATAGAGAAAATTCGAAGTAACCCAGAGGGGTGTGAAATTCCCAGATTTATTTTATTCTTGAGATGCCAAGGAGTTTTCAGAACTTCTATTTTT
>DJOI01000020.1:0-2020 GCA_002439605.1 Candidatus Segatella mututuai
CGAAGATGTCGATGTTGTCCCATCCCTCCTTGTTGTCGTTGCGAGGTGGATAGTAGTTGATGCGTACCTTGTGATAGTACTGGGTATCCTCATCGTTGCCATGGCCATAGAGGTCGGGCTGTACATCCGGCTTTAGAATCGTCTCGAGAGTAGAAAGCTTGCTGACTTCCTTGGTATGGAAGTTTGCAGGCTCGTCGAGAACAAGACCATCACGATTGCCCAAGATGTTGGTAGAGAACCATCCGCTCAGTCCGAGGCAACGAGTGCCTATGATAGGAGCAAAACCACTCTTCACAAGAGTCTGTCCCGTTTTGAAATCTTTGCCTGCGATAGGCATCTTGGTTTTCTCTGCGAGTTCCCACATAGCAGGAATATCAACTGTCGTGTTAGGAGCACCCATAATAAAAGGCGCGCCTTCGGTTAAAGCTGCATAAGCATAGCACATGGACGGAGCAATATGCTCACGGTCGTCTGCCTTCATGGCAGCCTCAAGAGAAGCCAAGGCGCCATGGATTTCCATATCCACTGGTACATAAATCTCTGTAGATGCAGCCCAAATGACAACGATACGAGCGCAACCATTCTTCTCCTTGAAGTCACGGATGTCCTGGCGAAGTGCCTCCACCATCTCCCAACGAGTCTTGCAGTCCTTCACGTTGTCGCCATCCAGTCGCTTAGCGTAGTTCTTGTCGAAAGCAGCCTTCATCGGAACTACCTTCTCCAACTCATCGCGTACAGGATTGATGTCCTTCTCCTTCAGCACCTCTGCATACATAGCAGCCTGATAGGCATTCTGCGGATAAACATCCCATGTACCAAACACGATGTCGTTGAGGTCAGCTAAAGGAACGATGTCCTTGTAGTGCAAATATTTCTTGTCTGCACCACGACCCACACGAATCTTGTCATACTGGGTCATTGAACCTACTGGCTTCGCAAGTCCCTTGCGAGCCATAAACACACCTGTCATAAAAGTAGTAGCTACCGCTCCACAGCCTACAACCATAATACCTAACTTGCCTTCAGCAGGTTTCACATTTGTCTGTTTCATTGTTATGGGTTTTATAATGTTTAGTTATTAAAAGATGATTTAGGTTGCAAATATACATAAAACTTCCAACAAAAAGACAGCTTTTACAAACTTTATACTTACCATGCCATTAAAATGACTTTAAAGAATGCCAATCTCGCATAATTATACCAACCATGCACATACAGCACTACGAAATGTTAGCTTTGCCATCATTTTTATGCAATTTTATTTGGTTATGACAATGAAAATCTGTAATTTTGCAGTCGAATAACGTATAAAAATTCAAAGCATGAAGATTAAGACGAGCAGAATGGAAGCCCTCAAAATGCTTATCTCCAGCCAAGAGTTAAGCTCTCAGGAAGAAGTTTTACAAGCATTGGCCAAGGAAGGTTATACCGTAACCCAGGCTACACTGAGCCGCGACCTCAAGCAATTGAAAGTGGCAAAAGCTGCATCTATGAATGGAAAGTATGTATACGTATTGCCCAACGAAACAATGTACAAGCGTGTATCCAGTCCACGTTCTGCCCGCGAGATGCTGATGACTTCCGGCTTTTCCTCCATCAACTTCTCGGGTAACATGATTGTCATCAAAACGCGACCTGGCTATGCAAGCAGTATAGCCTACAATATCGACAACAGCGACATTCCGCAGATTTTAGGAACCATAGCTGGCGACGACACCATATTTCTCGTCAAGAAAGAAGGTACGAATGAAAAAGAAATCCTTGATCTGCTGGCCGAAATCATCCCCGATATCTATGGACAGGAAACTATCCGACGAGACTCTTAGACAACAACAAGAACACAGAACATAGACGTAGACATAAAAAAACAAGAGAAAATGGAAGAAGTGAAAGTAATGGTAGCCGATGAAAGCCATATCAAATACATCGACACCATTCTAAATACCATCGCAGAAGCAGCTAAAAAGCGTGGTTCTGGTATCGCCAAGCGTTCACCAGAGTATGTTGCCACCAAGATGCG
>DJOI01000020.1:2089-2731 GCA_002439605.1 Candidatus Segatella mututuai
CAGGGCGAGAAGTTCGCTGGTTTCAGCTACATCGAGACCTGGGGCAACAAGCACTATGTCACCACATCAGGTTTGATCGTTCACCCAGACTTCCGAGGCATCGGATTGGCGAAGCGCATCAAGAACCTCACCTTTACGCTCGCCCGACAGCGATGGCCTCATGCCAAGATTTTCTCTTTGACATCTGGTTCGGCTGTGATGAAGATGAACACCCAACTGGGTTATCTCCCTGTCACCTTCGCCGACTTAACCGATGACGAGTCATTCTGGCGTGGTTGCGAGGGTTGCATCAACGTGGATGTTCTCCATCGCACCAACCGCAAGTATTGCATCTGCACCGCCATGCTCTTCGACCCAGAGGAGCATCTGCCTATCAAACTTCCTAAGGAAGTGATAGAGAGAATCAAGAAAATTGACGGTCCAAGCTGCGAGCTTGAAGCATAAACCTATTATAATAGGAACAGGCATCAGAAATGCCCATTTAACACTTAACATTTAACATTTATCATAAAGTTATGGCAAATAAGAAAGTAGTAGTCGCTTTCAGCGGCGGTCTCGATACATCATATACAGTAATGAAGTTGACCCAGGATGGCTGGGATGTTTATGCAGCATGCGCTAACACAGGTGGTTTCTCTGCCG
>DJOI01000056.1 GCA_002439605.1 Candidatus Segatella mututuai
CTTTTAACTAAAAAGACTCAAATATACGCATAAAATGTTAACGTTTATCATTTTGTGTATGCTATTTTTAGGAAAACAAGACATTATAGCCAAATAAAAGAGTACTTTTGCAGCACAGAATTTCAGTTTAAGATGTGATAGAGCGAATATCAGCAAAAGTCAAAAAATGTGCTTGCTGAAGTGCAGAAAATAAAGTATATGTAAGAGATGGACTGCGTAAAGTACGCTATCAGTCTACATGGATGCGGCTTGTACTCGCCGCATCCTTTTCCTACACTCCCATACAGGATGACAAGAAGAAAGTGGGTGGGAAAGGTCTTGCCTTGGATGTATATTGCAATCAGCAATGCCAAAAGGAGCATCCTTGACACTTATCATGATATAACAGCAGAGTACTCCAACTTACCTCAGCAAGTTCTGTATAAGTTCAACCGAAAGTATTTCGGCTTCTACCTTTTTGAAAGGCTTGAACTTAACTCTTGTTCCTGTAAAGGCTGATTTCAAACATAAAATTTACCGATTAGGGAGATTGTAGATATTAATTTTTCTTTTATTGGGCATGGGGAGAAGGACGTTCATAATGGTTTACAATGGTTCACTCCACGTTCATAACTGTTCACCGCACATTCATTTTCTGAACGAAAATCAGCGAGAGAAAGGGCGTTTGAGAATCTTCAGAAGTCATGTCGTACAACTATGCAGTCTCATGTCGTACGACTATGCAACCTCATGTCGTACGTTCATAGCAACTATAGTCGTACGACATGGCAACCTCATAAAATGGTACTTTCGAGCAATAACTTACGCAAAGAAGCATAAAATGGTTGCCGTATCTTTCGCTCCCCCGTTTCCTGCGTTCGCTCCGAGTAATCTCTGCTTTGCTCCCATGTTTTCCGCATTCGCTCTGGGCAATCGCTCCCAGTCTCTCAGCAAACCCAGAGCTTCATTTTCAAATGGGGGTACCGAGTAGTTACCTAAAACATTGCACTTCTATCTTGAATGTTTATGATTAACATATGAGCAGACTCATTTTTTCTCTCTAAATCTTGCTCCAGTCGATGGAGCGGATAAAGGCGAGCGTCTTGACCCAGTCACAGTCCAAGCAGAACTGGATGGGATAGTCGGAACGGTTGAAGTAAGCCAATGTGATTTCCGTATCGCTGTCGTTGAACAGTTTATGGTCGAAGGTGGCTTGTTTGAAGAGACTCTTCACCATACCCTTGTTGCGCTTCTTGGCTTCTGATAATCGTCTTTGATAAAGGGTTATATATTGGTTCATGGCGTAAGCCTGCTCGTTGAGCATCTTGATGCTGGCGTTGAGCGAGTCAGCGCTAATCTTTTGTTCCAGCAGAACATTGGGAGGCAGTACTTTGGAACGCAGATAGGTCATGGCATCATACTTGAATACGGCTGCCTTGCGCACTTCTCGGCTCAGCGTCGTATCGTTGGTGATGCTTAAGGAAGTCTTAACAATCTCGTTGAGCACATCCTGTGCCTTGGTGGCTGTCGTTGTGAGGCAGCATACGGCTATGAGAAATATAAACTTTTTCATTGCTTTTATGTTTGCTTGCTTGTATTGTGATGTAAATTATTCGTCATGTCGTACGAGGAAGATGCTGTGGTCTATGCATTGAGGCAGTTCTTCCTTGTAGTGGGTAACCATGATCATGGTCTTGTTCTGTCGTTGACAGAAAGCCTCGATGATATCCTTGACCAGTCTGCGATTGTGGTTGTCGAGTCCATGTAGAGGCTCGTCGAGTATGAGCAGCTCAGGGTCTTTGACGAAAGCCCTTGCCAAGAGAGCCAGTCGCTGTTCACCGCTCGATAATTTCAGAAATCCACGTTCCTCCAAGCCTTTGATTCCGAACACTTCCATCCAAAACCGGCACTTCTCGTAGTCTTCCTCGTTGGGTTTCACATAAAGACCAACGGAGTCTTTCAGTCCACTTGCTACAATGCGTATCACAGGCAGGTTGCGCTGGTAAGACCTATGCAACTCTGGCGACACATAGCCAATGTGCTTCTTGATGTCCCAGATGCTTTCACCGCTCCCTCGTGCGTTGCCGAAAAGGGCTATATCGCAGGCATAACTTTGTGGGTTATCGGCGCAGATAAGACTGAGCAGGGTTGACTTTCCGGCTCCATTCTGTCCGCTTAGTGCCCATCGCTCTCCGTTCATGACAGTCCAGTCGAGTTCTTTCAGTATGGTGCGGCATCCATAGCGTATGCTGACTTTGTTCATCTTGACCACTTCCTTATTGTGATATTCGCTGTTGCTATAGGGCAGGTTGATGATGGCCTGTCGCAGGGCGGGTGCCAAGATATGGGCTGGCATGGGCCTGCGTAAATCGAGATACTCTTGCTTTGTCATCTTGCGACCAACCTTCATTCCGTCAACCTCCACGATGTGTGTGATAAACTGCGGTATGTCATCACTCTTGCTGAGTACCAGGATGACTTGCAGGGCACGTTCGGCAGAGAGGGTGGCGAGAAGTTGCTTGAGCTGTTCGCGAGTTTCGGCGTCCAGTCCGATGAATGGGTTGTCCATGATGAGCACACGTGGCTCTGAAAAGAGGGTAGTGGCGAGCTTGAACTTGCGCAACTCGCCGCTCGACAGCAGGATGATGTACTTGTCGAGCAACAGATCCATGTGGAAGAGGTTGTAGATGTGTTGCTGCAGTTTTCTGCGCTCGGGCGTGTCTTCGCCAGCCATCCTGTAGGCTTCCTCCAGTTTGTCTTTCACGATGGGCGTGTTCTCGTCAATCTCGAGTTGGTTCCATCTTTGCTGCAGAAAGTAAGTTCGGTCGTTGTCTCCTCCATAAGTGTCGCGGAAAGTGATGTACTTGATGTTGTCGCTTACGAGTGCTTTCTTGCTGGGCGAGAAGTCGTATACGGGATCTTGCATGAGTAGGGGGTGTCTGCCCACAATGATATCTACCAGCATGGATTTTCCGCTACCGTTTCTGCCCACAATGGCTATATGCTCGCCTTCACAGGCAGTGAAGTTGACAGGCTCTGCCATACGCCATTCGGGCATACGAGGCACGCCATTCTCTATCTTGATAATTGTCTGCATCTCTTGTCTTATGTTAATGTCTTCTGATGGTTCCCAATAGCTTGGCCTGAGGACCTGTTAATGTGTTGCCTGTCGCCGATGCCTTGCCTTTGTTGTGTAGGGCAAAGTCTTTCCAGCTTGAGTAGTGTGGCGCATCGGTTTCGGGTCTTCCCATCTGCAGGAAGTGGCAGTAGGCAGCTCCGAGAGCGTCGGTCGCATCCATAAACTTTGGCATGTCTCCGTCGCTAATTTTCAGCATTCTCTGCAGCATGCCAGCCACCTGCTCCTTGGAAGCCTGTCCTTGTCCTGTGATGGCCATTTTGATTTTCAGAGGCGCATATTCGTGTATTGGCACGTCGTGGTGTATGGCGGCAGCGATGGCTACTCCCTGTGCTCGTCCAAGTTTTAGCATGGACTGCACGTTCTTGCCAAAAAATGGAGCTTCGATAGCCATTTCGTCTGGAAGGTATTCATCGATAATACCTGTCACTCGTTCGAAAATTTTTCCTAAGCGCAGGTACGGGTCGTTTTCTTTGCGCATATCGATGACTCCCATGACAATGAGCTGTGCCTTGTTGCCCATCACCCTTATCACACCATAACCCATCACATTGGTGCCAGGGTCTATGCCGAGGATGATTTTCTCTGCCTTGTTAGCTTGTCTCATTTCCTGTTGCTGAAACCTGTCTGTTTTTATCTGTCCATGTAGGGATTATGTGCCAACTCTTCGCCTATCGTGGTGTAGTTGCCATGGCCTGGCAGCACCTTTGTCTTGTCTGGCAACTGTGCCAGAAGTCGCAGGCTGTTGATAATCTGGAACATCGAACCTCCTTGGAAGTCGGTTCTTCCTATGGAATTCTGGAAGAGTGTGTCGCCTGTAAAGGCTACATTCTCAGCCTCGCAATAGAAGGTAACTGATCCTTTGGAGTGTCCAGGGGTAGGGATGATGCTCAGCTCATGGTTGCCGAAGTGGATGATTTCGCCGTCTTCAAAGAAATGTCCGATGGGTGGAAATTTTGTGTCTATCTTCATTTGATAGAAAGACTCGGCTTGCAGCTGTAGGTTTTTCATCAGGTGTTCGTCAGCCCGTGCTACCTCTGGCTTGAGCCCGAAGGCCTGGTAGATGATGTCGTTTCCAAAGTTGTGGTCAAGATGGCCATGTGTAACCAGCAAGTGCGTGGGTTTGAGTCCATTCCCTGTGATGTATTCGGTAATGGCTTTTCGTTCTTCTGGATAGAAGGCTCCGCAGTCTATGATGACGCACTCCTTGGTTTCGTCGCTCGCCACGTAGCAGTTCTCCGAAAGCATATTGCACTGGAATCGTTCGATATGTAACATTTTGTTTTCTCCTATTTTTTGGGGCTTATCTTATGTGTTTGTTTCCCTTTGTTTTCTTGTAATGCTCCTTGTTCTAACAGGGCACGTAGACGAGTTGTTTTTCTTGTGCAAACCACTCTTCGTCGAAGAAATTGCTCAGTGGCGTAACCTCTGCCACTCGTCTGTAGTTCTGGAGCTCTTCGCTCAAGTTGCCTCCTTTCAGACATAGCAGTCCATTGGGCAGGGCGTTCTGCTGAGTCTTCTTGAAGTTCTTCTTGATGATTTTCATCAAGTTGGGCAGTTGCATGACGGCACGGCTTACTACGAAGTCGTATTTTCCCTTTTCTTCTTCTCCTCGCAGGTGCTCTGCCTTGAGGTTTTTCAATCCAATGGCAGTAGCCACCTCGTTGCAAACTCTGATTTTCTTGCCGGTTCCATCAATGAGTTTGAATCGGCACTCAGGGAAGAGAATGGCAAGAGGAATACCAGGGAATCCACCACCGCATCCGAAGTCGAGGATTTCCGTTCCTGCTTTGAATTTGATGGCTTTGGCTATGGCCATGGAGTGCAGAACGTGGTGTTCGTAGAGGTTATCTATGTCCTTTCGGCTGATGACGTTGATCTTGGCGTTCCACTCTCTGTACAGAGAGTCAAGCTGTGCTATTTGCTCTTTCTGTCTGTCAGTGAGGTTCGGAAAGTATTTGTTGATGATATCCATGTTGTCTTCTGTTATTGTGGTGGCAAAGTTACTAAAAAAAGATAAGAAAAAAGTGTTTTCAGTAAAAAATATGCGCAGAGAGAGTTGTGCAAATGAAAAAAGGAAGCTGCAAAAAAAAGCTTCCTTTGTTGAGGTGTCTAGCGGAGTCGAACCGCTCTACACGGTTTTGCAGACCGTTACCTAACCGCTCGGTTAAGACACCTTGTTGTGTTGCCGTATCATTTCTGATTAGCGAGTGCAAAGGTAGTGCTTTTATTTTATTCCACCAAATTTTTTCTTGCTTTTTTGTGATTATTCTTGCATTTGTCATAAAACGCACATCCTGCGCAATGAAAATCCTTGCATTTTCTGGCTGAGTTGATCTCTTGGTAGATACAAATGGCGGCATACGTGATGCATGTCGCCAATATGATACCTATGATAATGTATTGGATAGTCATTTTCTTTTGGGGTGATTATCCTACTGCATTGTAGCCGTTGGTAGAGTTGTTGTGCATGATGTCTCGGATATTCATTTCCTTGAATCCCTGTGCACGGTGCTCGTTCTCCAACAGTTCTTCTTCCTCTACATCTTTTTCGGAACGTGTAAAGGTGAATACCTTGTACTTCATTTCGGCAATAGCCCATCCAGCGATGGCTACAACAAGGAGTGCGATAAATCCAATAAATGCGTTCATTTTCTGTATGTTTATATATATAATAATGTGTAAAATTATAAGTTACGATTGACTTCCGATGCTTAGTATTCCTCATCGTCGGCGACATCCTCTGCATCGTCGAGCCCGAGGTTTTCAGGGTCTTCGAAAGTGGTACGATAACTTTCTTCTGTCAGTTTGTCATCGTCGAAGGCATCGTCGTCCTCGTCAGGATCGTTGTAATGATCCTCTATTTCTGGTGCATCCTCGTCTTCGTCTTTGTCGGCCAGTTCTTCCTTGCGGTCGAGCTCATCCTCGTCGTCGAATCTCATCCGTGCCTTCTCTACCAATGGTTTCTCCTTGACAAAGATAGCTTCCGTCCATGAGCCCTTGGGTATCTCGAGAACTTCGAACCCATCGTTAACCTTCTTCTCATAGAGTCCGCCTACCTTGTGTAAACGATCCTTGGGCAGGGTGGTGGTACTGATTTCGAAACCGCTCTCGATAATGTCCTGGATGCTTTGTGGCAGACTTTCCCATCCACCTCCAAAGTTACGCTCAAGCACCTCTATGAGTTTGGCTGCGCTGATGTGACGGATATTTTCGTATGTCAAGTCGGTAACGCGCATGATAGGGCGTTTCTTGATGGCGTATTTCACATTGTTGTCGTTGATGTGGAAGACACCCACTTTGAAGCCACGTTGGTTATATTTCTCTATGACCTCTGGCTTGTTTATCTTTACCTCCTCGATCTCGAAGGCGCTGCGGATAATAGCGATGTATTTGTTTTGGCAGTCTTTTAGGTCAGTGTCTTTTTCGACAGCTTCCCAAAGACGGAACACGTCGTTCTCCTGGATGTCCCATACATTGCTCTTTGTCAGAGTCTTGAGTGTCAATGCTTTTTCTTTCTTCATTGTTGTTATTTGTTTTTTTCATTTGCAAAAGTAAATACTATATTTTTAATATCCAAATTTTTCTGTGTGTTTTTCATAAAAAAGTACTCTTTTTGTTGGGGTTTCATTTTTTTTGTTTACCTTTGCATGAAAGCAAAATTTGTCCTGAATGGTAAGACATGGGAAAGACAAATGCGGTATGAGAAAATGACAGATAATTTTAGATATAATGAGTGAGCCATTAGCTGAGAGAATGAGACCACGCACATTGGGTGACTATGTGGGGCAGAAACACTTGGTGGGCGAGGGAGCAGTGCTGCGCAAGATGATAGATGCAGGACGTATATCGTCGTTTATACTCTGGGGACCTCCTGGTGTAGGCAAAACCACGCTTGCTCAGATAGTGGCTCAGACCCTTCAAGTGCCTTTCTATACGCTGAGTGCCGTGACCAGTGGCGTAAAGGATGTGCGCGAAGTGATAGAGCGTGCAAAGAACGGCAGGTTCTTTAATTCGGCTTCACCCATTCTTTTTATTGATGAGATTCATCGTTTCTCCAAGAGTCAGCAGGACTCCCTGTTGGGTGCCGTGGAGAAGGGGGTCGTCACGCTGATAGGAGCCACCACGGAGAATCCTTCTTTCGAGGTGATACGTCCATTGCTGTCGCGTTGCCAGCTCTTTGTGCTCAAGTCCTTGGGAAAAGAAGACTTGGAGGAACTCTTGTATCGTGCAGTGACGCAGGACATAGAACTAAAGAAGAAGCACATAGAACTACAGGAAACAGGCGCTTTGATGCGTTTCAGCGGGGGAGATGCCCGTAAGCTGCTCAATATCTTGGAGCTGGTGGTAGAGTCGGCAGGTTCTGGCGAGGTGGTCATTACCGACAAGATGGTGGAGGATCAGTTGCAGCAAAATCCGTTGGCCTACGACAAGCAGGGCGACATGCACTACGATATCATTTCGGCGTTTATCAAGAGCATACGGGGCAGTGACCCCGATGCTGCCTTATACTGGATGGCACGCATGATAGAAGGCGGGGAAGACCCTCAGTTTATCGCTCGCCGAGTCGTAATAAGTGCCTGCGAGGATGTGGGATTGGCCAATCCAAATGCCTTGTTGTTGGCCAATGCGGCTTTCGACACCGTGATGAAGATAGGATGGCCCGAGGCACGCATAGCCTTGGCCGAGGCTGTGGTTTATCTTGCCGCCAGCCCGAAGAGCAATAGTGCCTACTTGGCTGTGGATGCGGCATTGGCAAAGGTGCGCCAGACAGGCAACCTGCCTGTGCCTCTTCATATTCGCAATGCTCCTACTAAGTTGATGAGTGAATTGGGCTATCATGATGGCTATCGTTATCCTCACGACTATCCTGGGCATTTTGTCGAGCAACAGTATCTGCCAGACGATATTCAGGACTGCCGCTTTTGGTTTGCGCAGCATTCGCCTTCGGAGGAACGCTTGTACAAGTGGATGACTACTTGCTGGGGAGAAAGATTTAAGTAAAGAGTGAAGTATTAAAGGCTCCTCTGTTGTTTCGCCTTCAGGGGGAATATTAGACTCTAAAGTCTTTCGGCATTCTAACTTCTTAATATTTATAATTGTGTAGAAAACCAACGAAAAGAAATGAATATACAACAAGACCCGGAATTCATGATGACTCTTCAGCGGGTTGTCGAGTTCGTGGGAACATTTGCCTTTGCTTTGTCTGGCATTCGTCTTGCAGCCTCAAAGCATTACGACTGGTTGGGAGGTTTCGTGTGTGGTGTGGCTGTGGCTATCGGTGGAGGAACTATACGTGATGTGATGCTTGGCGTGCGCCCTTTCTGGATGCTGAGTCCCATTTATCTCATATGTACACTCATGGCGCAAGGTGTCGTCATTGTGTTTCACCATTATCTGAAAAGGCTCGACAACACGTGGTTCCTTTTCGACACATTAGGACTGGCATTGTTTAACATAGCTGGAATACAAAAGACGATAGATTGTGGCTTCCCTTTTTGGGTGGCTATTATCATGGGATGTATCACGGGTGCGGCTGGTGGAGTTATTCGCGATGTGTTGCTTAACGAGGAACCTGTCATCTTCCGAAAGGAAATTTATGCTATGGCGTGTATTTTGGGCGGTTTGACTTATTGGGGCTTGGCTTCGATGGGAGTCAGTGTGTATGTGACAACAGCTGTTGCCTTTTTGATGGTGTGTGTCATCCGTCTCATAGCTGTAAGGTATCATATATCTTTGCCAAAGTTGCATGACGAGGAACCAGGAGAACCGCGGTAAGAATAGCCAACAAATGATAGAAGAAAATAGAAAGCTAATATATCGATCAATGAAAAAAATAAAGACAATCTTTATAGTTGCAGCCTTGGCTGCTCTCTTGATGCAGGTTGGCACGGCGCAGGCTCAGAACAAGAGAGAATTTCGTGGCGTGTGGATACAATGTGTGAACGGGCAGTACCTGGGTAAGACGACAGAACAGATACAGAACATGCTTAGCAGCCAGCTCGATGAACTACAGAAGGATGGTGTTAATGCCGTTATTTTTCAGGTGCGTGCAGAGTGTGATGCTCTTTATGAAAGTAAACTGGAACCTTGGAGCCGATATCTGACAGGAACGCAGGGAAAGGCGCCGTCTCCTTATTGGGATCCTTTGCAATGGATGGTGGAACAGTGTCATCGCAGAGGTATGGAGCTACATGCATGGATAAATCCCTATCGTGCCAAGCACGGAGGAACGTCTATGGAGCAGTTGGCATCCAGCAGTGTGGTGGTGCGACATCCCGAGCTCTGTTTTTCTTATGACAAATTGGTGTTGCTCAACCCCGGCCTACAGGAGGCTGCCGACTATACCTGCCGTGTGGCTGCAGATATTGTGAGCCGTTACGATATCGATGGATTTCATATCGACGATTATTTCTACCCTTATCCTGTGGCAGGTAAGCAGATTCCTGACCAAGAACTCTATCAGCGTGCGAATCGTGGCTTTTCCAATATCCAGGATTGGCGACGCGACAATGTAAGCCGCTTTGTGAAGCAGTTGGGGGAAACCATTCATGCCGTCAAGCCCTGGGTAAAGTTCGGAGTCGCGCCTTTCGGCATCTATCGCAACAAGCGTAACGACCCTAATGGAAGCCAGACCAATGGTCTGCAAAACTATGACGACCTGTATGCCGATGTTCTGTTGTGGGTCAATAATGGCTGGGTAGACTATAATGTTCCGCAGCTATACTGGGAAATAGGCAATCGTGCAGCCGATTATAAGACTCTTATTACTTGGTGGAACAAGCATGCTTCGGCACGACCATTATATATAGGTGAGGATATAGAACGTACAGCAAAGTATGCCGACCCAGATAATCCAAAAAGTCATCAGTTGCCAGCCAAGCATCGTCTGCATCAGCAGATGCCCAATGTGAAAGGTACCGTGCTGTGGTATGCCAAGACTGTAGCCGATAATGTTGGCAATATCGGTCATACGCTTCGCGACTATTATTGGAGCACACCTGCTCTTCCTCCTCTGATGCCATTTTTGGACGACAAAGTCCCCAAGGCTGTAAGAAGCCTTAAACTTGTGTGGACGGAAGACGGGCCACGACTCACATGGAAGGCTCCGAAAAGTAAAAAGTGGGGCGATGTGGCAAACCGCTATGTAGTATATCGATTTGAAAGTGGAGAAAAGGTAGACCTGGCGAGTGCTTCGCATATTCTTAAGGTGACTTATGAAGATTTTTTCAAGTTACCATATGTGAAGGACAAACGCTACAACTATGTGGTGACAGCTCTCGACCGTGTGGGCAATGAGAGCAAGGGCAAGAAAAAAAACGTTTCATTTTAGTAGATTGTGATGAGCAAAGAAAATGGTGAAAAAAGAAACTTTTTAATCTTTTTACTTGCTCATCACATTATTTTTTGTATCTTTGCACAACCAAAAGTATTAATCTATGGACATAACGGAGCAAACAATCTTACAGGTTGAGCGCTTTTTAAGAAAAGTGGCTCAGAAGTTTCCGAAATCGGAGGAAACTACCGTGTTGACGGACATTCATGTGCGTGTATCTCAGGACAGTGGCGAACTACTGGCTTTCGATGACGACGACCAGGAAATAACGCGTTGTGTGGTGGAGCAATGGATTGACAACAAAGATGAGAATTTCTATGATGAAGTTGCCAAGATTCTGCGTGAACAGATGAGACGGAATGCCGACTTGATAGACTCTTTAGGCATTTTGAAGCCATATAGTTTTGTTCTTGAAGACGACGACAAGGAAAATCTCGGAGAACTTTATCTTGCTGACGATGATACTATCATTGTGGGAGGCGATTTGATGGAAGGACTTGACAGCGATTTGGATAACTTCTTCAATGACTTGCTGAAGGAAGACGAGTAAAGTGAAGAGCGAATAATAACAAAACTTTAATTTAAATAACCTAATTAATTCTAAGAATTATGGCAAGAAGATATTTATTGGGCTTTGACGTTGGCTCCAGTTCTGTGAAAGCATCACTTACTGATGTCGACAGTGGCGAAATAGCAGCCTCCGCTTTTTATCCAGACCATGAGGCTCCTATCATGGCTGTAAAGGCGGGATGGGCAGAACAAGACCCACAGATGTGGTGGGACAATGCCAAGCTGTCGCTTCAAAAAATCATGGCGGAAACTGGTGCCAAGGGAGAAGACGTTCTCGCTATAGGAATCTCATATCAGATGCATGGTTTAGTGTGTGTTGACAAACAGCAGAACGTGTTACGTCCAAGTATCATTTGGTGTGACTCTCGTGCCGTTTCTTATGGAGAGAAGGCTTTCCATGACCTTGGCGAAGAGCGTTGTCTGCAGAGTCTGCTCAATTCGCCAGGAAACTTTACTGCTTCCAAATTGGCTTGGGTCAAGGAGAATGAGCCTGAGCTGTTTGCCAAGATAGACAAGATTATGTTGCCGGGTGACTATTTGGCAATGAAGTTGTCTGGCGAGGTAAAGACTACCATCAGTGGACTTTCTGAAGGAATGATGTGGGACTTCAAGGAGAAGAAACCTGCCAAGTTCTTGTTGGATTACTATGGATTTGATGAGAGTGTGTTGGCCGACATAGTTCCTACTTTTTCTGTACAGAGTGTAGTGTCCGACGATGCTGCTCGGGAGTTGGGGCTCAAGGAAGGCACCCCCATCTCATACCGGGCTGGCGACCAGCCTAACAATGCAGTTAGTCTGAATGTTTTTAATCCTGGTGAAATAGCCAGTACAGCTGGTACTTCTGGAGTTGTATATGGTGTGCTTGGAGAAGTGAACTATGATCCTCACAGCCGTGTCAACACCTTTGCCCATGCCAACTATACCAAAGACCTCGATCGTCTGGGTGTGCTTCTCTGCATTAATGGTACGGGGATTCTTAATGCCTGGGTGCATAGAAACATCACGCCAGATGTCAGCTATGCCGACATGAACGACTTGGCTGCGGAAGTACCCATAGGAAGTGATGGGGTTTGTGTTATACCATTCGGAAATGGAGCAGAGCGTGTGCTTGAAAACAAAGAAGTGGGCTGTTCTATTCGTGGCTTGAACTTCAACAAGCACAATCGTGCCCATGTTGTGCGTGCGGCACAGGAAGGTATCGTTTTTAGTTTTTGCTACGGAATGGAAATCATGCAGCAAATGGGGATGGAACTCAATAAAATACATGCTGGAAAAGCCAATATGTTCTTGAGTCCTTTATTCCGAGATACGCTTGCCAGTGTGAGTGGAGCTACTATCGAACTGTATGAGACTGATGGTAGTGTTGGTGCGGCAAAGGGCGCAGGTATTGGAGCGGGAATCTATAAAGATCATGACGAGGCCTTCTCTTCGCTTAAGAAATTGGCTGTCATAGAGCCTGATGTCGTTCATCGTGATGCTTATAAAGAAGCGTATGAGACCTGGAAGCAGGAACTGAACAAACTGTAAGAGTCAAAACTCTTTTCGTATTAAAATATGATTAAAAAGCAATAAGGATGAGAGAATCTCTCATCCTTATTTGTTTTAATAGTTTATTTTTAGTATCTTTGCACCCTATAACATTTATATATAAGGATTATGGCTCACAAAAATAATCATTTAGTAATCATGGCTGGTGGAGTAGGTAGCAGATTCTGGCCTATGAGCACCGAGAAGAGGCCCAAGCAGTTTATAGATGTGCTGGGTACGGGTCGTACTTTGCTTCAACTTACGTTCGACAGGTTTGAGGGAGTTTGTGAACCCGAGAATGTGTGGGTGGTTACTAACAAAAAGTATGCTGCCATCGTGCAGGAGCAATTGCCGGAGATTCCCTCGGACAACATAGTTCAGGAACCATGTCGCCGCAATACAGCTCCATGTATTGCCTATATCAGTTGGAGAATCAAGGAGAAAGACCCAAATGCCAATATTGTCGTTTCCCCTTCCGATCATATTGTAACCAACAGTAACGAGTTCAGACGTGTAGTTGTTTCAGCACTCAAGTTTACGAGCGAGACCGACAGTATCGTGACCCTTGGCATGAAGCCTACTCGCCCTGAGACAGGATATGGTTATATACAGGGCGATCTTCGAACACCATCAGCCCGTAATAAGGAGATATATCGTGTAGACCAGTTCCATGAAAAACCTGATTTGGAAACCGCCAAGAAGTATCTTGGCGACAAGAATTTCTTTTGGAATGCAGGTATCTTCATCATGAGTGCTTCCACCATAGTTAATGCCTTCCGCGTGTATCAGCCAGCCATTGCAAAGATATTCGAGAGCTTGCGTCCTATCTATGGTACGCCACAGGAGCAGGAACAGATAGACTTGAAATATCCTGAGTGTGAAAATATCTCCATTGACTATGCCATCATGGAGAAAGCTGGGGAGATATTTGTGCTTCCTGCCGATTTCGGATGGAGCGACTTGGGAACTTGGGGCAGTTTGTTGGCGCAGTCACGCCGCGACCAGTATGGTAATGCTACTATAGGAAACAACATTCAGATGATAGAGTCGAAAAATAATATTGTTCATACCTTGAATGAGAAGAAGGTAGTCATTCAGGGACTCGAAGGCTATATCGTAGCTGAGGAAGATGGCACATTGCTTATTTGCAAGATGTCGGAAGAACAACGCATCAAGCAGTTCTCGGGAATGAATTAGGGTTATAATGAATATGTATGACTGAAGCAATACACAGATAGTGATGAAAGAAGAAATCTCCGTAAGCTATGCTTGCGGAGATTTCTATGATTGTTTGTTACCTTTTATAGGCATATTCTTGTATTTTGCTTTTTTCTGCGCCAAAGACGGCAATTCTTTATTTCTTCTTCAGTCCCTTGTATGCTATGAAAGCAACTATGGCAACAGCCAAAGCCAAGAGAACATAGCCTATTTCGTGGCTGTACTTCACGGCTTGAAGATATACGTCATGCGTAGTCTTGTAGTCGGTATACTGGTATATGCTCCAGCCTATGATGGCCAGTACTGTGTTCCATATACCCGCACCAATGGTAGTATACAACAGAAACTTGCCCAAGTGCATGCCCGACAGCCCAGCAGGAATACTGATGAGTTGGCGTACAGCTGGAACCAATCGACCAAATATGGTAGAGACAGCACCATGCTTGCGGAAGTATTCCTCTGAAATTTCTACCTTTTTGCGGTCGATGAGGCACATGTGACCCAATCGACTGTCGGCAAAACGGTAGATAATGGGGCGTCCTACCCATTTTGCGATATAGTAGTTGATGAGCGCTCCTATATCTGCTCCTATTGTTGCCACCACGATGACAAGCAGAAAATTCATTCCGCTGTTTGGATCCATGGCCTTCCATGCTGCAGGAGGAACTACCACCTCGGATGGAAAGGGAATGAACGAACTTTCGATGGCCATGAAAAGCATGACCACCCAATAGTTCAAATTGTTGAGAATCCACAGAAAAAGTGCAGCTGTGTTCATTTCGTTAATATTGCATGAATGATAGGGATGGTAGGTGAAGACTTACTTGTTGAGCTTGGCCCAGGTGTCTTTCAGTCCTACGGTCTTATTGAATATTGGATGCTCTGCAGTTGTGTCGAGGTCGGCCATGAAGTAACCGATGCGCTGGAACTGGAGATACTCGCCTGGCTTCTTGATAGCGGCGTATTCCTCAACATAGCAGTTGCTTAAAGTGTGTAGGCTCTCTGGGTTGAGTAACTCGCGGAAGTCGCGCTCATCGGCAGATGGGTTCTCTACGTTGAACAGGCGGTCATACTCACGTATCTCTGCCTTCACACAATGGTCTGCAGATACCCAGTGCAGGGTTCCTTTCACCTTGCGGTTGGCTCCTTCCATTCCACTCTTGCTGATAGGATCGTATTCTGCCTGTATCTCGACGATGTTTCCTTCTGCGTCCTTGGTGCATCCAGTACACTTTACGATATAGGCATTCTTCAGACGAACCTCCTTGCCTGGAGTCATGCGGAAGAATTTCTTGGGAGCGTCTTCCATGAAGTCGCTACGCTCTATCCACAGATTCTTGCTGAAGGTAATGGTATGTGTGCCGTCAGCCTCGTTTTCTGGATTGTTAATAGCTTCCATTTCCTCGCATTTTCCTTCAGGATAGTTGGTGATGACGAGTTTCACAGGGGCGAGCACAGCGCTTACTCGGCATGCTTTCTTGTTTAAATCCTCGCGTACAGAAGCCTCGAGAAGTGCCATGTCATTGAGGGCGTCAAACTTAGTGTAGCCTATACTGTCGATAAACATACGAATACTCTCAGGCGAATAGCCACGGCGGCGCATTCCGCAGAGTGTAGGCATGCGAGGATCGTCCCATCCGTTTACGAGATGTTCGTCAACGAGTGTGTGCAACTTACGTTTGCTCATCACCGTGTAGGTGAGGTTCAATCGGTTGAACTCTATCTGTCGTGGGCGGTTATCGTGCAGGTTGTCTGCTGTGTTGTCCATTTCCTTGAGAAAATCGATAAACTTGTCGTACAAAGGACGGTGGGGAACAAACTCCAAGGTGCAGATAGAGTGGGTTACCCCTTCGAAGTAGTCGCTCTGTCCGTGGGCAAAGTCATACATTGGATAGCAGTGCCATTTGGTGCCAGTTCGGTGGTGTGGAGCCTGAATTATACGATAGATGATAGGGTCGCGAAAGTGCATGTTGGGATTTGCCATGTCGAGTTTGGCACGCAGCACCATGCTTCCTTCTACCGCCTCGGGAGTGTTCATCTTCTCGAAAAGTACAAGGCTTTCCTCGACAGGGCGGTCACGATAAGGGCTTGCCGTGCCTGGTGTGGTAGGAGTGCCCTTTTGTTCTGCTATCTGCTCTGCGGTCTGCTCGTCGATGTACGCATGTCCGTTTTTGATCATCCAGACGGCAAAGTTCCACAGCTTCTCAAAATAGTCGGAAGCATAGTAGATATTGCCCCACTTGAAACCGAGCCATTGTATGTCTTGCAGAATGTTTTCTACATATTCGTTGTTCTCCTTACTGGGGTTTGTATCGTCGAAACGAAGGTTGCAGATACCATTGTACTTCTCTGCCACACCAAAGTCCATGCAAATAGCTTTGGCGTGCCCGATGTGCAGATATCCGTTAGGCTCGGGGGGGAAGCGTGTCTGTATGCGACCGTTGTTTTTCCCTTCCTTAAGGTCTTCTTCCACAAATTGTTCAACAAAAGAGATGCTTTTCTTCTCCTCGTTTGGATTTTCTTCATTTATTGCCATATTTCAATGAGATATGTTTTTATATTAATAATAGTGTGGTGCAAAGTTACAAAATAAATTGTAAGTATGAAAATATATGGGCGTTATATTTTGTAGAAATAGTGGAGATGTGTATAAAAAGATTGATTGTAAGATATTTTATAAGAATTTTCAAAAAAAAGTAGCAAAAACCTACTAAAACGTTTTTTTATTCAAAATATTTTTACTATCTTTGCAAACGTTATCCTGAATACAATCTTTTTACCTTAAACAGAACTAATACCTATTGAATAGACGCTCCTCACTGTGAAGTGAAGAGCGTTTTTGGTTTAACTATCATGTGTGTTGTCTAATGGGTGCAAGTCCCTAACGAGCCATAGTAGTGGAAATCGTCCAGCCAGAGAGACAAGGGCATCCGTGGTGACGCGGAATCTGAAAGAAGTCAGCGGCAAACATCTGACCCAACGCACAAAAACTTGATACAAGGCTATATGCAGGGATAAGGCTGCCAAAAGAGTCAAAGCCCAATAACTACTCGGAACTGCCTATAGTAAATCAAGTGGGTATAAGGTGGAAAGACAACATGCTTAACTAGTGAGGTCTCACGGCATGGGAATTAGTTTCTCTGCAAAATCCATGGAGTAATGCCCAAGGTGAAAACTACTGAGCACCAATATTTCGAGAAGGTATGTTCTTGTGGTCACCACAACAAGGTGGACGCTCCAAATTGCAGTGTGACTTATGGCAAGAACCTCAGAGTCATGGTTGTATATCTACTGCACGTACAATGTCTCTCTATGGAGAGGTGAAGGATTATCTGTTCACTTTCCTTTATGACTTCCCCATACCCTATGATAATAATGCGAGCGAAAGAGGAGTGAGGAAGATAAAAGTCAAACAGAAAGTCAGTGGCTGTTTCCGTACCAACGAAGGTGCTGACATCTTTGCTCAAATATATTCCATCGTGGAGACTGCCAAGAAAAATGGCAATTCTAAATATGCAGCTATGCTTGCCATGCTTTAATGGCAAGCATAGCTGCGTACCTTATATTTTTAGGGCTGCTGAATAGTTACCCATTTCGCTGCTGATAAGTTAAAAGCTATTAAATGATTTTGTTTCGGGGGGGGGAATTTTGTGAATTGGCAAAAAAGTAATATTTTTGCAAAGAAAATTGTAAAAAGTCGCCTGTAGAGTATTTATAAATAAAAAGTAAAGGATATGTTGAAACAAACGATAGCTAATGACGAATTTAATCGTTTTTGGGAACTGCATCAGAAACAGCTTATACTAAATGCGCCCAAGATAATGAGGGACGAGTACGTGGAGTCGACCCAGCTCAATTCTCCCGTGGATTGGTTGTGCTTTATCCTCCCCTTGGGTGTGGGCATCCTTGTTCAGCCTTGCATTAGGTTGGAGAGTGAAATCCTGTCTTGGATTGCCATGGTGGTGATAGTTGTCGCTCTGTTTGTCTTAATGCAGATGGTAAAGCCTTACATCAGCAAGAAGAAGTCTACCTCGCAGGTGGTCGACCGTATCAAGGAATTTTATTATTCTGAGTATCGGCAACAAGGAAGTTTGGAAAACTTCAAGGCGTGGCTGGGATAGTCTCGGCTCTTTGTATGAGTGGGTTGGGGCATTACACCAGCATGAAGTCGCTCATGATGTCGTTGGAGATGTAGAGCCCTTTCCGGGTAAGTGTCAAACGCCCGTCTTTTATTACCATCTGCTGGCGGGCTATGTGCCTGCTGGCTTCAGTGAGCAGGGTTTGGTAGAGAGAGTCTCCAAACTCTTTTTTGATGTTCTCGAGCGTTATTCCGTCACTCGTACGTAATGCAGTTGCTATCAGGTCGTTGTACCTTGTCTCCTTATTCAGTATTTCACTTTCTTGTTCTGTCTTTCCAGCTTCTATGTTCTGGATGTATTGATGGATGTCGGCAACGTTCCAGCTGCGCATGACCTCGGGCTTGCGTCTATATGAATGGGCCGCTGTTCCCAAACCGATGTAGGGCACCTCATGCCAGTAATTGCTGTTGTGGCGCGAGCGGAATCCTGGCCTTGCAAAGTTACTTATCTCGTAGTGCTCATATCCGGAAGCTGTCATTTCATCGATGAGTATCTCGTACATTTGTAGGTAGGTGTCTTCGTTGGTTTCCTTTACTTTCTCTTGTTGTAGCATGTGATACAGAACAGTGCCTCCTTCGTACATGAGGCTGTATGCTGAGAGGTGTTCCACGTTCAGCGAGATAGCGTGTTCGATGTCTTGCCGCCATTCCTGGATGGTTTCGTCGGGAAATCCAAACATCAGGTCGATGCTGATGTTGCTGATGCCTGCTTCTCTCAACAGACGAATGGCTTTCTCTACCTCTTGGGCAGTGTGTCTTCTGTGCAGAAACCGCAGGCGATTGTCAGAGAAAGTCTGGGCTCCCATGCTGATGCGGTTGATGGACAATTGGCTGAGAGTATGGCAAAAGCTTGGTGTAATGTCGTCGGGATTACACTCCATGGTGACTTCCATGTTTTCTGCCAGGTTGGAGCCATAATGCTGGCTGATGCCTTCGAATAGACGGAAAAGTTGTTGGCTGGTCAGTTGGCTGGGCGTACCTCCTCCCAAGTATATGGTTTCTATCTGTGCATGTTCTCCCAGGGCATGGTCAATGGTTCTTAATGCCATCTCGTGGCAGAGTGAGTCAACGTATGCATCTCTCATCTTCAGGGATGTGGTGCTGTAAAAACCGCAATAGATGCAGCGGCTCTCGCAGAATGGTATGTGTATGTAAAGTCCTGCCATTTTCTCTCTATATATAATAAGGTGTAAACCTGTTTTTGGGTATTACTAAGATGCAAAATTACTAATATGTTTTAAAAGAAATGGGATTTGTGCGCAAAACTTTTTGTTTTTTTGCAAATAATCACTATCTTAGTAGCCATAAAAGCGGAGAAGAAACCACTTCGCCCTTTTGACAACTTTATGTATAACCCTTATTAAATCTATAGCGTCATGAGAGTATATCAGACAAATGAGATCAAAAACATCGCGTTGCTGGGCAGTGCGGGTAGCGGCAAGACTACACTTGCCGAAAGTATGTTATTCGAAGCAGGCATTATCAAGCGTAGAGGCTCTGTAGAGGCGAAGAATACGGTGAGTGACTACTTCCCCGTTGAGTTGGAATATGGCTATTCGGTATTCCCTACTGTTTTTCATGTGGAATGGAACAACAAAAAGCTTAATATCATAGACTGTCCTGGAAGTGACGATTTCGTGGGTGGTGCCATTACTTCGCTCAATGTTACCGATCAGGCTGTGATTCTTATCAATGGTCAGTATGGTCCGGAGGTGGGTACACAGAATAATTTCCGCTATACGGAGAAACTTGGCAAGCCCGTTATCTTCCTTGTCAATCAACTCGATTCCGACAAGTGTGACTTTGATAATATCGTAGCCTCTATGCACGATATCTATGGCCCTAAGTGTGTGCAGATACAGTATCCCGTCGAGACAGGTTCTGGTTTCAATGCTCTCATTGACGTGTTATTGATGAAAAAATATTCCTGGAAGCCAGAAGGAGGTGCTCCTATCATAGAGGAGATCCCAGAAGAGGAGATGGATAAGGCCATGGAGTTGCACAAGGCTCTCGTTGAGGCTGCTGCCGGGAATGACGAGGGCTTGATGGAGAAGTTCTTTGAGAGTGAGAGCCTTACCGAAGACGAACTGCGTGAGGGTATTCGCAAGGGATTGGTAACTCGTAGTATCTTCCCTGTGTTCTGTGTCTGCGCAGGTAAGGATATGGGGGTGCGCCGTTTGATGGAATTCTTGGGTAATGTGGTACCTTTTGTCAGCGAGATGCCTAAGTTGCATAATACCCGTGGTGAGGAGATTACTCCTGATGCTGCAGGCCCTGAGAGTGTTTACTTCTTCAAAACAGGTGTGGAACCGCATATTGGTGAGGTAAGCTACTTTAAGGTAATGAGTGGTACCGTGAAGTCGGGCGATGACCTGACAAATGCCGACCGTGGAAGCAAGGAGCGTATTGGACAACTTTATGCTTGTGCTGGTGCTAACCGTGTTCCTGTAGATAAGATGGAAGCTGGCGATATCGGATGTACAGTGAAATTGAAGGATGTGAAGACGGGCAATACACTGAATGGAAAGGGTGCAGAGTGGCGTTTCGACTTCATTAAGTATCCTAACTCCAAATACTCTCGTGCCGTGAAAGCTGTCAATGCTCAGGATACAGAGAAACTGATGGCTGCTCTTCTGAAGATGCACCAGGAGGATCCTACATGGGTGGTAGAGCAGAGCAAGGAGCTGCGCCAGGTGATTGTTCATGGACAAGGTGAGTTCCATTTGCGCACTTTGAAGTGGCGTCTGGAGAACAACGAGAAGTTGAACATTGTCTTTGGTGAGCCTCGTATTCCTTATCGTGAGACTATTACCAAGAAGGCTCGTGCATGCTACCGCCATAAGAAACAGAGTGGTGGCGCCGGACAGTTTGGCGAGGTACACCTGATTGTGGAGCCATACGCAGAAGGCATGCCCGACCCGACCTCATTTTCTTTCAACGGCCAGGAGTTCAAGATGAATATCAAGAGCCGCGAGGAAATATCATTGGAGTGGGGAGGCAAGTTGGTGTTCCTCAATTCTGTAGTAGGTGGTGCCATTGATGCACGCTTCATGCCTGCCATTCTCAAGGGCATTATGGACTGCATGGAGCATGGCCCGCTGACAGGAAGCTATGCTCGCGACGTAAGAGTTATCGTATACGATGGAAAGATGCACCCTGTAGACAGCAATGAGCTGTCGTTCATGTTGGCTGCCCGTCATGCCTTCAGTGATGCCTTCAAGTTGGCTGGGCCTAAGATTCTTGAGCCTATCTATGACTTGGAGGTGTATGTTCCTTCCGATTTCATGGGTGATGTGATGAGTGACTTACAGGGACGCCGTGCTCTTATTATGGGCATGGACAGCGAGGCTGGCTATCAGAAGTTGAGTGCGAAGATTCCATTGAAGGAACTTTCCAACTATTCTATCTCTCTCAGCTCGCTGACGGGTGGACGCGCTTCTTTCACTACCAAGTTTGCAAGTTATGAGCTTGTTCCTAACGACATTCAGGGCAAGTTGATAGCCGAGCACGAGGCGGAATTGGCTAAAGAGGAAGAGTAATTACTTGTGGATAAAAATAAAATTCAGAAAGAGGACATGCAGATTGGTGCATGTCCTCTTGGCTTTTTGGGCAGAAATGGTGCTGTGACTTTCATGGTTGGCTTCTGTAAGCTAAGATAAATGCTTATAAGCAATTATTATATATATATATTGTTAATAATTATAAATTGTTAGTAAATAATTAACGACAATTTGTTAATCGTTTAAGGATTTTGTCTATCTTTGCTGTCATGAAGAAAAAAACGATTTGGATTATTGCCATTATCATGGGTTTTTCTTTCTTGGCTTTGCTTTTCCTTCAACTGGGTTACATCCAGGAGATGGTGAATATGAAGAAAGAACAGTTTGACGAGTCTGTCAACAGAGCCCTATATCAAGCTTCAAGAAACTTGGAGTTGAACGAGACGTTGCGCTATTTGGAGAAAGACGTCAATGAGTCAGAGCGCAGGGCTGCTCGACAAGATTCAGTTGGCGCAAGAAGCGGACAGGTTGACGGCACCATCCAGCGCTCGCATCAATACTCGGTAACAGGAAAGGACGGCACCATCTATTCCTCATTCGAGCTGAAGACCATTGCCACCAATCCTGCCCAGATGCCAAAGGCTATGATTCTGCGGAGCGACAAGAATTCTTTGCATGAGACTCAGAAGTCTTTGCAGGAAATTGTCAAGAACAGATATGTTTATCAAAAGGCATTGCTCGACGAGGTGGTTTACTCTATCCTCTATTCGGCATCCGACAAGCCGTTGAAGGAACGCATCAACTTCAAGCAGCTCGACCAAGACCTCAAGGCGGAAATGATGAACAATGGTATCAATATACCTTATCATTTTACGGTAAGCACCCAGGATGGCAGAGAGGTGTATCGTTGTCCTGACTATTCCGACGAAGGCGAGGAATATAGTTACTCGCAAGTGTTGTTCCGCAACGACCCTCAGTCGAAAATGGGAGTTGTGAAGGTACACTTCCCCGATATGAACAGCTATATCTTCTCGAGTGTACGTTTCATGATACCAAGTATCATCTTTACTTTGGTGTTGTTGGTAACTTTTATCTTCACCATTGTGGTGATATTCCGACAAAAGCGTTATACCGAGATTAAAAACGATTTCATCAACAATATGACACATGAGCTGAAGACACCTATTGCCAGCATTAGTTTGGCGGCCCAGATGCTTAACGACCCCTCGGTGTCTAAAAGCGAACAAATGCAGAAACACTTGGGCGCAGTCATCAACGACGAATCAAAACGCTTGCGCTTCTTAGTAGAGAAGGTTTTGCAGATGAGTATGTTCGACCGCAAGAAGGCTGTGTTTAAGAAGAAGGAGCTTGACCTCAACGAGATGGTGGAGAATATTGCTCATTCATTCTCGTTGCGTGTGGAGCATACAGGTGGGAAGGTTTATACGGATATCGAGGCGGTGGATTCCTCCATATATGTGGATGAGGTTCATTTCCAGAATGTTATCTTCAACTTGATGGACAATGCCGTGAAGTATCGCAAACCAAGCGAGGCGCTCTATATAACGATGAAGACGTGGAACGACGACCAGCATTTGTACCTGTCTATTACAGACAATGGATTGGGTATGAAGAAAGAGAACCTGAAGAAGATTTTTGATAAGTTCTATCGTGTTCATACGGGCAATGTGCATGATGTCAAGGGCTTCGGATTGGGGTTGGCTTATGTCAAGAAGATGGTAGACTTGCATGATGGCGAAATCAAGGTAGACAGTGAGTATGGCAAGGGTACAACCTTCACGATTAAGTTGCCTGTGATTCACGATTAAAAAAATAACAATTAAAACTATAAGATTATGGAAGAGACAATTAAGATTTTGCTTTGCGAAGACGATGAGAACTTAGGTATGTTGCTTCGCGAGTATTTGCAGGCAAAGGGATATGATACAACGTTGTGTCCTGATGGCGAGGCTGGTTATAAAGAGTTTACCAAGGGCAAGTTTGATATTGCCGTACTCGATGTGATGATGCCAAAGAAGGATGGCTTCACTTTGGCACAGGAGATTCGTCAAGCTAATGCCGATATACCAATCATCTTCTTGACAGCCAAGACGTTGAAGGAGGATATTTTGGAAGGCTTCAAGATTGGTGCCGACGATTATATCACAAAACCTTTCTCCATGGAGGAATTAGTGCTTCGTGTGGAGGCTATCCTTCGTCGAGTACGTGGTAAGAAAAACAAGGAGTCTACCTTGTATCACATTGGTAAGTTTACTTTCGACACCCAAAAGCAGTTGCTATCTGTTGGCGAGAAGCAGACTAAGTTGACCACCAAGGAGAATGAATTGTTGGCATTGCTTTGCTCTCATGCCAATGAAATTCTTCAGCGCGACTTTGCCCTGAAGACAATCTGGATAGATGACAACTACTTCAATGCGCGCTCTATGGACGTTTATATCACAAAGTTGCGTAAGCATCTGAAGGATGATCCGCAAATTGAGATTATCAACATCCACGGTAAGGGATATAAGTTGATTACTCCTTCCGAGGAATAATCTAAGACTTTTTCCTGAGAGAATATACGTATCCTGTTGTTCCTAAGACGATGAAGAAGAGTCCGGTGAACAGCAGGATATTGTTTTTGCTTCCAAAGACAAAACTTGCAACAAGTAGGAGTACACCCAATACGATGAACGTCATACCCATGGATAAAAGTGCAGTCGAAAGTTGCTTGATATTGTTTTTTTTCATCATTTTTAGTCCCATTTTTGTAATTTAAAAGCTACAGAATTAAATATTTTCTGCAAAAGTACAAAAAATATTTGGTTGTTTAAACAAAAAGTGGTAATTTTGCACCGCATTTCGTGGAAGAGGTGTCTTTAGGATGCAAACTCTATGGGTGCGGCTATTTATTTAATAACATTTTAATTATCAAAAGTAGTATGAATCAATACGAAACCGTTTTCATTTTGACTCCCGTTTTGTCTGATGAACAGATGAAGGAAACGGTCGCTAAGTTCAAGAAGCTGCTCACCGATAACGGTGCTGAGATTTTGAACGAAGAGGCTTGGGGTTTGAAGAAGTTGGCTTACAACATTGAGAAGAAGACTTCAGGCTTCTACAACTTGATTGAGTTCAAGGCTGAGCCATCTTTGATTGACAAACTCGAGACAGGCTATCGCCGCGACGAGAAAGTTATTCGTTACATGACTGTTAAACTTGAAAAGTATGCAGCACAGTACGCAGAGAAGCGTCGTGCTAAGCTTGGTAAAAAAGAGGAGGCTTAATCATGGCAGATCAGAAATCAGAAATCCGTTATTTGACCGCTCCTTCTATCGACACAAAGAAGAAGAAGTATTGCCGTTTCAAAAAGAGCGGTATTAAGTATATCGACTATAAGGATCCAGAGTTCTTGAAGAGATTTTTGAACGAACAGGGTAAGATTCTTCCACGTCGTATCACAGGTACATCTTTGAAGTATCAGCGCCGTGTGGCACAGGCTGTTAAGCGTGCTCGCCAAATCGCTTTGCTTCCTTACGTAACCGATTTGATGAAGTAATTTAAGGAGGAAAAGATTAATGGAAATTATACTTAAGCAAGATATTATCGGTCTTGGATACAAGAACGATATCGTGAATGTAAAGAGTGGTTACGGTCGTAACTATCTTATCCCTACAGGTAAGGCTGTCATCGCTTCTCCGTCTGCTAAGAAGCAGTTGGCTGAGGATTTGAAGCAGCAGGCTCACAAGCTTGAGGCTATCAAGGCTGAAGCAGTTAAGAAGGGAGAGGCTCTCAAGGACGTTGTTCTTACTATTGCTGCCAAGGTTAGTTCTACTGGTCAGCTTTACGGCTCAGTGAACGCTGCTACTGTGGCTGATGAACTCGCTAAGAAGGGTATCGAGATAGATCGTAAGATCATCACAATGAAGGATGCTAAGAAGGTAGGCGAGTACGAGGCAACTGTTCACTTCCACAAGGAGGTAGAGGTTAAAGTTCCTGTACACGTAATCTCTGAAGATGCTCCTGTCAAGGCTGCTCCTGCTGTAGAAGAGGCTCCTGCTGAGGTTGCACCAGCAGAGGAGGAGGCTCCTGCAGCTGAGTAATCTCACCGATTTTTAGTAAGATATTTTTCGCACTGTAAAGCATATTGACATGAAAATCCCATCTGTCCATTTGGCATTTGGGATTTTTTTTGTTTTTCTCTTTACAGTGTCATTTTTTTGTTGTATCTTTGCAGCCGATTCTTATTCAGTAAGTTTCTGGATATTTTCATCGTAACATTTGTAATAAACTAAATAAACAGACAAGAAATGAAAGCATTTGTTTTCCCAGGTCAGGGTTCTCAGTTCGTAGGAATGGGCAAGGATCTTTATGACAACAATTCTTTGGCAAAAGAACTTTTTGATAAGGCCGATGAGATTCTCGGTTTCAAGATTACTGATATTATGTTTGCTGGTACCGACGAGGAGTTGAAGGAAACCAAGGTGACTCAACCTGCAGTGTTCCTCCACTCGGTTATCTCAGCCCTCTGCTTGGGGGATGAGTTTAAGCCAGCCATGGTAGCCGGTCACTCTTTGGGTGAGTTCTCTGCCCTTGTTGCTGCAGGTGCCATCGCTTTCGAGGATGGCTTGAAGCTCGTTGCTGCTCGTGCCAATGCAATGCAGAAGGCTTGTGAGGCCAACCCTGGCACAATGGCTGCCATTATTGGCTTGCCCGATGAGAAGGTAGAGGAGGTTTGTGCAGAGGTGAGTACAGATGGCAATGTGGTAGTTCCTGCTAACTACAATTGTCCTGGTCAGCTTGTTATATCTGGTAACACAGACGCTATCAACACAGCTTGCGAGAAGTTGAAGGCAGCAGGTGCTAAGCGTGCTTTGCCTTTGAAGGTAGGTGGTGCTTTCCACTCTCCATTGATGCAGCCGGCTAAGGATGAACTTCAGGCAGCTATCGAGAAGACAACATTCTCAGCTCCTAAGTGCCCGGTTTATCAGAACGTGGATGGCAAGCCTCATACCGATCCTGCTGAGATTCAGCAGAACCTAATAGCACAGCTCACAAGTTCTGTTCGTTGGACATCTTCTGTTCAGGCTATGATTGCTGATGGTGCAGATGACTTTACCGAGTGTGGTCCTGGCAAGGCTTTGCAGGGTATGATTGGGCGTATCGATAAGACAGTAGCAGCTCACGGTATCGCTTAATATCTGGTCATTGCCGCGAGATGAAAGAAAAAGTCATTATTTATCAAGTTCTTCCACGTCTGTTTCGCAATCCCAACCTCACCCATAAGGAGAATGGTACGATAGAAGAGAATGGATGTGGAAAACTGAACAACTTCAATGATGCTGTATTAGCCCGTATCCATGATATGGGCTTTACTCATATTTGGTATACGGGAGTCATACGCCATGCCACACAGACCGACTATTCTTCTTTGGGCATTCCTGTGCAGCATGCCGAGGTGGTGAAAGGCAAGGCTGGTTCTCCCTATGCCATTACCGACTATTATGATGTCGATCCAGATTTGGCAGAGAATGTCAGTCAGAGAATGACGGAGTGGGAGGGCCTCATAGATCGCACACACAAGGCAGGCATGAAAGTCATCATGGACTTTGTGCCCAACCATGTGGCTCGTGAGTATCGTTCCATTTGCAAACCAGCAGGTGTACGCGATCTTGGAGAGGATGATGACAAGAACATGCACTTCTCTACGCACAATAATTTCTATTATACTTGGGGAGACTTGGATTTGAGCGATGTTCGCCGTTCCGAGCCCGGGGGCGGGGAGTTCTCGGCAAAAGAAGCCAAGATGTATGAGCCTTATCACGAGAGTCCTGCCAAGGCTACAGGCAATGACCGCTTCGATAACCGGCCAAACAGAAATGACTGGTATGAGACGGTGAAACTCAACTATGGAGTGGATTATTGTGATGCTGGTGGACGCAGTTATCATTTTGAACCAGTGCCAAATACCTGGGAAAAAATGACTGATATCTTGTTGTTTTGGGCGGGTAAGGGTGTAGACGGATTCCGTTGTGATATGGCGGAGATGGTGCCTTGTGCTTTCTGGTCGTATGCCACTCAAATTTTGAAAGCCCGTTATCCCAAAGTGATAGTCATAGGAGAGGTGTACGACCCTAACCAGTATCGCAACTATGTGAAGGCAGGCTTTGATTACCTCTATGACAAGGTGGGTATGTATGATTGTCTGCGTGCCGTGATTCGCGGTGAACGTCCTGCTGCCAGCATCACTCATGAATGGCAGGTGGTCGACGACATACGCGAGCACATGCTATATTTCTTGGAAAATCATGACGAACAGCGTATAGCCAGCGATTTCTTCTGTGGAGATGCTCGCAAGGCACTGCCTGCTGTCGCTATGAGCCTTTTCTTCCAGAAAAATCCTTTCATGCTCTATAGCGGACAGGAGTTTGGAGAAAGGGGAATGGACAAAGAGGGCTTTAGCGGTATGGATGGCAGGACTACCATCTTCGACTATTGGTCGCCCGATACCTTGTCGCATGCCTATGGCGCCTTCGTGGCCTCGGAGCAGCGAAGTCGCAAACCTGCCGCATCACATAAAGAATGGTGTACTGCAGAGCAGAAGACCCTTGCCGTGCAATATCGCAAGATGCTCAGACTTGCCAACGAGGAGCGTGCCATTCGTGAGGGAGATACTTTCGACCTCATGTATGTGAATGCTATTTCCGAGTATTTCGACCCTCGTTCTCAATTTGCCTTTCTTCGCAAGAAGAACGAGGAAGTACTCTTGGTGGTGCTCAATTTCTCGGCAGAGCCATGCCAGTTGGGTGTTACTATACCCGTCCATGCCTTCGACTTCTTGCATTTGCCAGAGGGTGAAGTGATGGCAACAGAGCTCTGGACGGGCGATAAGAAGAAGGTAGGGCTGAAGAAAGATGGGCGTTTCCCTGTAGACATAGATGTCCACGGAATAAGAATCTATAAATTCAATGTCAAGATGGAAGAGAGTGAATTCGTTTTGAATGAGCATCACAAGGAAGAGTTTCCTCCTGCTCATACGGCAGAACATCTGCTCAATCAGCTGATGGTTCGTATGTTCTCATGCGAGCGTAGTAGAAATGCCCATATCGAGCGAAAGAAAAGTAAGATGACTTTTGTCGTTGATCACAAGCCTACCCATCAAGAAGAGAAAGAGATAGAAACTGAGATGAATCGTCTTATAGAACTGGATATGCCTGTGACCTATGAGTTTGTGGACCGCGACCATATCCCTGCCGATGTGAAGCTCGACCGATTGCCGGAGGATGCCAGCGAGACATTGCGTCTTGTCCGTATTGGCGATTACGATGTTTGTCCTTGCATAGGCAAGCATGTTCGCTCTACAGCACAGATAGGTAAGTTTGTGTTGCTCGGTACCAATTGGGACGAGTCTTCGCACTCTTTCCGCATCCGTTTTAAGATTGTGCAGTAATCCGAAGTGTGATAAAATTCATTGGCCTGTGTGTAAAAACGCAATAGGCTTCGTTGCCAAACGCAAGTACTTGCGTTGCTTGATGAAAGTACTTGCGTTGCCTGGTGAAAGTACTTGCGTTTTGGGAAGTATAAGCCCGTGCAGGTGCTGGCGCTCAATTTATAAATAGCCAATAAAAAAGTTGCGAGAGTAATCTCGCAACTTTTTTATCTTTCAGAATGTTTGATTCCTTGATTAGTATGCAAACAAAGGATAGTCCTTCATGGTTGCGTTTACCTTTTCGCGTACACGTGCTATGACCTTTTCGTCCTCGGGAGCGTTCAGAACTTCCTCTATGAGTTCGGCTATCAGGTGCATCATGTCCTCCTTGGCGCCACGTGTAGTCATGGCTGCTGTTCCTAAGCGGATGCCACTTGTCTGGAAAGCGGAGCGAGTATCGAATGGCACCATGTTCTTGTTTACAGTGATATCGGCTGCTACGAGGGCATTTTCTGCCACCTTGCCAGTCAAGTCGGGGTACTTGCTTCTCAAGTCCACTAACATGGAATGGTTGTCTGTGCCACCGCTCACGATTCCAAAGCCACGTTCGATGAGGTCGTCTGCCAATACTGCTGCGTTTTTCTTCACTTGTGTTGCGTATTCTTTCCATGAAGGCTGGAGATTTTCGTTGAATGCCACGGCCTTGGCTGCGATGACATGCTCCAATGGACCGCCCTGGATGCCAGGGAACACAGCTGAGTTCAGCAGCGTGCTCATCTTCTTTATCTCGCCTTTCTTGGTAGTATAGCCCCATGGATTGTCGAAGTCCTTGCCCATGAGGATGATGCCTCCACGAGGACCACGGAGAGTCTTGTGTGTGGTTGAAGTCACGATGTGTGCATATTTCAGTGGGTTGTCGAGCAATCCTGCCGCAATGAGACCTGCGGGGTGGGCCATGTCAATCATCAACAAGGCTCCGACCTCGTCGGCTATTTTGCGCATGCGTGCGTAATCCCACTCACGGCTATAGGCACTGCCGCCACCGATGATGAGCTTAGGCTTGTGTTCGAGAGCCAACTTCTCCATCTCGTCGTAGTCTACACGTCCAGTTTCCTTGTTGAGGTTATAGCCGATAGGGTGATAGAGAATACCTGATGTGTTGACGTGGCTACCATGAGAAAGATGCCCGCCATGGTCGAGGTTCAGTCCCATAAAGGTGTCGCCAGGTTTCAGTACGGCGAGCAGTACGGCAGCGTTGGCCTGTGCGCCTGAGTGTGGCTGAACATTGGCAAATTCTGCACCGAAGACTTTCTTTACACGTTCGATGGCGAGGTTCTCTACTATATCCACCACTTGGCAACCGCCATAGTAACGTTTGCCAGGAAGCCCCTCGGCATACTTGTTGGTGAGGCAAGAACCCATAGCGTTCATAACCTCTTCACTCACAAAGTTCTCGGAAGCGATCAGCTCCATGCCTTTCAACTGACGTTGATGTTCTCTTTCGATCAAGTCGAAAATCTTTTGGTCTTTTTCCATTGGATCTCTTTATTATTAGTCGTTTTATGCTTGATTCTGCTATTACTTTGGTTTTGTGCTGCAAAATTAAGCAATATAGTTGTAATTGCCAAATAAAAAGAGCGATTTTCAGTCTATTTGCTTACTTTTTGTTGTCCTTATACGAAAACAGGTTTCTAACTGTTATGTTAGAAGTCTGTTTTCGTTTTATTTACAAAGTTCAACTTTCCCGAGTTGCTGCTCCTTGTCGCAGTAGTGGCAGCGTATGATGCCCAATGTGGCATCCACTGTGTGGAAAAGTGTTGCCATGGGCTCGTTGTTGGTGATGCACTTAGGGTTGTTGCATTTCACGATACCTTTCAGAGTGTCGGGAGTCTTGACGGTCTTCTTCTCTACGATTTCGTAGTGCTTGATGATACTCAGTCCAATGTTAGGGGCTACTACCGAGAGGCGGTTGATTTCTTCGTCGGTAAAGAATTTGTTGGCTACCTTGATGATGCCTTTCTTTCCGATTTTCTTCGAAGGGAGGTTGTAGCCGATGGTGACAGGTGTCTCCATCTTCTCCAGTTGCAGTAGGTTGACCACCTGATAGGTCTTTTCGGCTGGTATATGGTCGATTACGGTTCCGTTTTCTATGGCCGCAACCACTAATTCGCTTTTGTTATTTCCCATTTCTTTGTTATAATGTTAAGTGTTAAATGTTAAGTGTTAAATGAAAAGTACGGTGCATAAGCCCTAACTTAACATTTAACATTTGACATTCAACATTATTCAATGATAGTTTTGTCGTTCTTGATGTCGTCGAGCGTGATGCCGAGGCAATGGCAGAATATGGCTTCCCGTGCGTAAAGTCCGTTCTGCGCCTGCTGTATATAGTAGGCATGAGGGTCGTCGTCCACATCGTATGCTATCTCGTTGACACGTGGAAGCGGGTGCATAATCTTCATGTTCTCCTTGGCCTTGGCAAGCATGTCTCGTTTCAGAATGTACACGTTCTTTACATGCTCATATTCCATAAGGTCGCTGAAGCGCTCCTTCTGCACGCGTGTCATATAGAGAATGTCGGCTCCTGCTATGACATCTTCATTGAAGTCTTCGTGCTCCACATATTTGATGCCGTGATGGTCGCAGTAGAGTTTGTACTCTTGCGGCATGGCCAATTCCTTTGGTGCGATGAAGTGGAATGTGGGATTGAAATGGCGCATGGCAGTGATGAGCGAGTGTACTGTTCGTCCATATTTCAAATCGCCCACGAGATATATGTTCAGATTCTCGAGCGTTCCCTGTGTCTTGTATATAGAGTAGAGGTCGAGCAGGCACTGCGAAGGATGCATGTGGGCTCCGTCTCCTGCATTGACAATAGGCACAGGCGCCACCTCGCTGGCATACTGTGCTGCCCCCTCTATGTAATGGCGCATGGCGATGATGTCTGCATAGTTGCTCACCATAAGGATGGTGTCCTTCAGTGTTTCGCCCTTGGTGGTGCTTGATGTCTTGGCATCAGAGAAGCCTATGACACGTGCGCCAAGGCGATTGGCGGCAGTTTGAAAACTAAGTTGTGTACGGGTGGATGGCTCGAAGAAAAGGGTTGCGACAACCTTTCCTTTCAACAATTCCCTGTTGGGATGCTTTTCGAACTCTTGCGCCATCTGCAGGAGATATTCTATCTTCTCCTTCGACAGGTCTGCAATCGTCACAAAGTTATGTTTTTCCATTTAATTTTTGATTGAATGTTCTGAAATCACCTCCAAAATTACATATATTTTTTTGTTTACGTGCTATTTCCCTACAAAGTTTTAGGTTATTTTGCACAAGCCTTTTTTATTCTACTACCATTTTCTTTCCGTTATGGATATAGATGCCCTTTTGCGTGGGGCATTCTTCGCCCACTTTCTGACCGTTCAGGTTGTACCAGCCCTTGGGATAAATGGGTTCTGTCTCGAACTCGATGAAAGGAATGCTCGACACACCCTGATAGTTGTCATACGAGAAAGCTACACTCGTCATGTTTCCCCAAATGTATTCTTCCAGACCAGGATAGTCGACGAAGGGGTTGCGGTTCTTCTGTAGAGTATAGATTCCTTTGTTGCGGTCTATCTCCTTCTTGCTTACAGGGTCTTTCTTCGACCATTCCATCAGCATCTTCATTTGCCAGTCCTTGTAAGGCTTGTAGCTGTCGTGGGAGGCGATGGGGGCAAAATCTTTGAAATACCAATTTGCTATCTTGTCTTCGTAGGCCGTAGCCATGTAGAAGTAGATGCGTGCGAAATCGCCTTTGTATTCATCGTTAGGCTCGAAGACCGTGCCTTTATAGCCAATACATGGGTTTTGCATCGTCAAACCAACTCTTAGGAAAAGAATGCTCACGGTTATATACATCTCCTTCTTTCTGATAATTTCCAGCCTGGTCGGTTCCGAATGTGTAGTTGGTGGTACATGAGTACATATCCCATACCTTGCCGTCTTCTCTCTTGTCTGTAGTTTTGAAAGCAGTCCAAAGTTCTTTGTAAGTTAGCTCTGTGTGCGATTTGATGATTTTAAACATCGCAGTTTTCAGTGCTTTGCCTTTCTTGCCGTTGGTGCTTTGATAGTACATACCCGTGTTGTTTGGCCCCTGTGCAAAGAGGCTTAAGGTAAAGAGTTGCAGGGCAATGAAGAGACCCCAGTGTTTGAAGTTTTTTCTTTTCATATCCGTGTGATAGTTTTTTCAGAAGTGATGCTGTTAGTTTCTTATAGAAATCACGATGGCGAGCGGAACATCCCTTGTTATGCTGGCATAAGGGCTGAATCGCAGAGCTTGGATTTCCCGTTGTAAAGTTACACAGAATAATCGACATAGCATACGTTTGCCACTTTTTCTATAAGTTTTTCATCAAAAACAGGCTTCTGTATGTGGTAAACGAGCCCACCTTTCGGAATCACCTAAATATATTTAAAACTTTGCTATTATTAAAATATAAGTAAAATCGCTTTTAAAATAATAATTTGAAGGGAATCCGTATTGTTTGCTTCATGCAGATTTTTTTCTGTTTTAAAAAGTCTATTTTAATATT
>DJOI01000045.1:0-35514 GCA_002439605.1 Candidatus Segatella mututuai
GGGTACAAAAAAGGTTGATAATCGAAAGATTATCAACCTTTTTTTCATTTTATCTAAAATTACCATCTGAGCTATTGCTTTGTTATATACCTATAATACTCGCAGGCAGCCAACAACACGGCACCCACTCCAAAGTTAGCCTGCGAATTGGCATCAACCGTCTGGCCAGGAATGGCACGGTCACCAATGGGTTGTACATACCCCACCTTGCCATCAGTCTGTACTGCTGTTTCTGAAATATACCGCCAGGCACGATCGATACATTTCTTATAATCCTTCTTGGCAAGATATCCATTATTGACCCCCCATAGGATGCCATAGGTAAAGAAAGCCGTGCCACTCGTTTCTGGTCCTGGAGCATGGTTGGCATCGAGGATGGAACGCGTCCAGTAACCTTCTTTCTGCTGTGTCTTGGCTATGGTGGCAGCAAGGCGGCAGAACTTGTCGACAAAGAACTGATAATGCTGATAGTCCTTTGGCATATCCTGCAGCACTTTAGCCAATCCCGCAAGAACCCATCCATCGCCACGAGCCCAGAAGTCTTTCTTGCCATTCACACTCTTGTGCTTGGGATAAACATAACGGGCATCACGATAATACAAACCCGTTTCCTTATCGAGCATGATGCTGTCGGAGTACTGTAAGTTCTCATATAGCTTGTCAAGATACCGAATATCGCCTGTCAGTCTGTACATTTTTGTCATTACTGGCATCACCATATACAGAGCGTCGCTCCACCACCAATAGTCATTCTTATCAGAGTAAGCTTCGTAGCGCATCACTTCCTTGGCTCGTTTTACCATAAAGTAATTATCGGCATCGGTGCCCCCATTGGCTATGGCAAGATTGTAGAGATCGATATAGGTCTGAAAACATACCTGCCAGTCACCAAACAAGACAAAATCCTTACCTTCACCATAGTTGGCATACTTCCAGCGACGAGGATCGGCTTGCGTGGCACCACTCCAATCGTTATAATAAGCCCATCGGTAAGTATAATCAAGTTGCTTTTCGTCACGTAGGAGTTTATATGCCTCCATATTGCCTGTATGATAAGCCGCAGGATCCCAGAACGAGCGAACCTCTGCCTTGTTATTCTGTTGCCAATAAGTATTTACTCGTGTAATCAGACTTTTCACCTCTTCTCCCGTCCAAGTCTTGGCAGAAAAAGAAAGAGAAATAAATACGAATAAAAGAAATAAATATACTTTTTTCATTGTTGTTCTTTTTTATGTTTACCACTTATCTTTTGTCTGTATGTCATCACTCCAATGATGATCTTTCGGAAAAGCCTCACCATTCCATGCCTTCACCTGCGTCCAAGGCTTTGCCGGGTCTGTCCAGAAAGGATGGCTGGCAGGCAAGCCGAGCGGCATAAAGGCCAGTGTTGTCATATAAAGAGAGCCATTGTTGGTATACCAGTCGGCAATATTGGGTTGTTTGCCACAGAAGCCTATCGTAAGATAACCACCCTCGTTGAAGTTGTTTTCCTTGTCGAACATACGATGAAAGACCTTTGTCAGCGCAGCACGTACCTGACCATATTCCAAGTCTTTCGGCAGAGTCTGATACCAAGCCATGAGCGCTAAGGGTTGCATTGCAGCCATGCGATAAGGTATACTGCGACCAAAGACCGGGAATGTTCCGTCGGGAGCAATGAAACGCTCCAGCACGATGGCATATTTCTGGCACCGCTTCAACTCACGGTCATAGTATTTTTTGTAATCAAGGCGTGTGTTCGCCTTGGCATCGACCATAGCCTGCAAGGTCTCAAGATACATGGGATGGAAGACATAGGAACTGTAATAGTCGAAGGCAAACGAAGGACCGTCAGCATACCATCCATCACCCACATACCACTCTTCCATCTTGCGACAGGTAGAATTGACGCGATACTCATCGTACTCGCCACCGGCCTTAGCCATGAAACTCTCTATCGTCGACGAAAAGAGAAGCCAGTTGGTATAGGGAGGGTCAATCTTGCGAAGTTTGCGAAACTCTTCCAGATAGCGTTGTTTGGTCAGTTCGTCAAGCGGCATCCACAAGGTGTCGTAAGCTCGCAGAAAGCTCTCGGCAATATAGGCTGCATCCACAAGGTTCTGTCCTCCTATGCCCCAACAGAGATAATCGGGGTTAGCAGGGTCTACCGCATTCTTATAAGACAGCAAAGCCCACTGTCTAAGTTGCTTGCGCTGTGCTCCCTCCGGAGTACCATCATCGGGCAAAGTCAGCCATGGTGCAATACCTGCCATCAGGCGACCAAAACATTCCATATAGAGAACCTTACGGTTGCGATTGTCAAAACTCGGACTAAACTCCGTCTGCATGTTCTTCTGGAGTTCTCCCTTGGCCATATTCTCAAGTACTGGCTGCGCCATGCGATAAGCAAGCGAACACCAGTACTGCCGGTCATTCTGCCGTGCAGTCTTCTTGGCTGCCGATATTCCAAGAGAAGGAATGGCTACCAAGAGAAACAAAAGGATGAGTTGTTTTCTTAAAATCATAGTTGTTTTCTTTTTTAAAAAATACTTTTTCAATACAGGAACACCCTTCTCAAAAAAATATCGGAATCCATAACAGACAAATATGAAAGAACCCTATCACTTTTTCCGCCCCTCAAACCAATAGTTCGCATACGAGTTACCTTTCTTGGGATGCAATGTGATTCGATAGACGCAATCTTTCCATTGCCGCTTCATTATCCCGTCTGTCATGGATACCTTCTGCCAGGATGCATCGAGTTGACTGGCATCATAGCACAAAGCAACAAGGCCTTTGGCAAGAAGGATCTTTCCTTGTCGTTGCATCACAGGGCAACCATAAGTCATCAACGTAATTTGAAGGTCGGAAGACAGGGAGTCTTTATTTTCTATCATATATTCCTCCTGTAGATACACACGATTATCTGTTCTGTCGAGGGTTATCATTCGTTGCCACTTCTCGACACCAGCCTCTTTTGGGTAAGCCTGAGCTATGTCAAGAGAGAAGATGGAAGCCGTATCGGTAGCGAAATGACACACCTGCGTGGCATGATACTCTCTACCCGCATGCTGTTCAAAACCATTGATGAATGGCACATTGTGATAAAGCGAACGATTGTTGGTCTGCTCATAACGGTGTGGACCAAATGTCTTAGAGGTATAAGTATCCCTTCCCAAGTCGATGATTACAGGCTTGTCCTTATAATAGACGACAAACGTGCCCACATCATTGTGGTTATGGCTTTCACCATTCGTTCCACCTTTGGCAGCAACAAACCATGCCCCATTACTTGCCACCATGACCTGCGATTGATTGAGATAGGCATCGGTAGTTTGAGGCTGTGAAGCAGGAGTTTCCCTCAACTGAGAAAGCATGGAGAGAAGCATCAGCTCACGGCCAAGCGAAGGCCAGTTGCCCGACTTCAAGAAGAGCTTAGATGGGTTTTGGAAATAGTTATACCGATGAGCTATGTATGCCGCAAACTGCATCATCTTACGACCATTTTCTTGCATACTTTTATCTTTATGCTTGGCAAGCCATGCGCCATAAGGGAAAAGAATATTGATATGAGGTGTGATATGCACCTGGGCATCAGAGAAGTTGACAAAAGAAAGGCTGTCTATATGCATCGTTGTGATAAAACGTCCCATGGCAGCTACCTTCTCCTCTTCTTTTGGCGTAAGCGCAAGCCGACTGTCATCGGTCTGCAACGTTGGTTCGGCAGCATCAAACATCCATTTCGATTCAAAGAACGACGCTCCTGCCCTGTCCCAATAACCTACACCTTCCTCACAACCACCATCATCGGGATAGCCTTTAAGAAACACTTGCAGACAAGACTCAGCCAGACGCAATGCCTTGCTGCGATCACTACTGCGGGAAGATTCACAGACCAGCACACTCTCTATGAAGTTGCTGGTTATCCAAGTGTTCCAGTTGTTGACATTCTTCATCCAGCCGTGCTTCTTACGAAGGGTAGGAAGAATGAACCGCCGCTCTATCTCCAGCTGTACTTTTCTTGTAAGCCCTGCCTCCGCTTTGTCTATATCTCTGCCAAGCATATATGTGGTCCACGCAAGCATGGACGAAGTCTCGGCATTGAAAAGGTCAACAACCTGCAAGGCAGAGTCTGGACATTCCTTCGGATAATGTGCCGGCAGTCCCCACCAAGGCTCTTCCTCAAGAAAATAATGCAACCCTGCACGGATGTCCGCCATAAACCTCCCACGATGCTCCATGATTTCTGCCATAACAAGACATACAAACTGCTTGCGACGAGTGAAACTGGACTCTTCATAATTAGTACGATTGCCCGTTTTACGGAATTCGGCAAAGACCTCAGAGGGTATCTTGTGCCAGGGTTTGCCAATATAGACATCACCAAGACGTACATAATCCTGGCACATCTCCTGAGGGATTTTTTTATGCCAATAGGAATCGGCAGCCTTCGGAAAAGGAGCAAAAGACGAATAGCCCTTGGCTGCGACCATGGAGGTCACAACCAAGAAAAGGCCTATGATACACTTACGTAACATCATGCTTACTTCTATTTTCTACTTATCGAGCAACGAAAGATTCTGTACGAACCACACATTCATCTGACCTGCGCCACGATGATTCCAGGCGTAATAAGGAATCAGCATGAGCTTTTGTGGTTTCACACCAATACCATTGGCTGTCTCCTCAAGTTCCTGCGCATCGGTAGTAATTCCTACGACAGTAAAAGGCAAGGCATTCTGGCTCTCTGTATTGGCAATCTTATAATCATTGACCAAGCCAAATGAAGGCTTTTTGGCAACCACTGCACGAAGAACAGGTTCGCCCTGATTGTCAACAGATTCGGCACAATAAACCAATGGACCACGCTCCACTGCAACACGCCCCAAGTCATCCTTAACTTGTTTGTTGGCTACCACGGTACGAACAGGCATATCAAAATGAATACGTACCACATCACCCTTCTTGATATTCTTAACTGGCAGATAGCCCTTGTTGGCCTCAAGGTCGCCCTCCACTTTCTTGCCATTGATGGTAACAGAATAAGCAGGTTCCTCTGAGTCGCTGTAACGATAGAGATCACTTGGCAGCACCTGATTGCGCACCCATCCCGGAATACGTACCAGCAGATTGGCATTCTTGGCAGAAGATTTCACGACCTTTATCTTGATATCACCATTCCAAGGATACTCTGTTGTTTCTTCCAACACCACTTCCTTACCTGCGACACGAATCGAAGCCTTATTGGCAGCAAAGAGATTGAGATAGATATTATTGTCCTTAACACCATAAAGATAGCCTGGTACTGAAGGAATAAAACGGCAGAGATTGCTTGGACAGCAAGCACAACCAAACCAAGGCTGACGGGTCTTTGTGTTGTCGGCATTGAAAGCATACTTACCATCACTCGACAACGGATTGGGATAGAAGAAACGACCTCCGTCCATGCTCATACCTGAAATAACACCATTGTAAATGGTACGTTCCAGACAGTCAATGTATTTGCTGTCGCCATGCAAAAGGAACATACGCTCATTGAGATAAACCATAGAAATGGCTGCACATGTCTCATTGTAAGCTGTCATATTAGGAAGTTCATAATTCTGCCCGAAAGCCTCACCCCAATGGCGTGCGCCCACACCTCCAGTTAGATATATTTTCTTGCCCACAATGTTTTCCCAAATACGATCTATCGTCTTGATATAATCCGAGTCTTGCGTAAGAGCTGCCACATCGGCAATACCTGCATACATATATCCTGCACGCACGGCATGTCCTACAGCCTCAGACTGCTCAAGAATGGGCTTATGACTCTGCGAATACTCGTTGCGGAAACTTGTCTTTCCACGATAGTCAAGCAAATATTTTGCCTCATCAAGATAATGCTTGTCGCCAGTGAGTGTATAAAGACGGACAAGCGCCATCTCTGCAATCTGATGACCTGGCACTACTTTTGCCTGACCTGAGCCAGGACCTACCTCACGACATACACAGTCGGCATAACAACGGGCTATATCAAGGAACTTATGACTACCCGTGGCCTGATAATGGGCACAGGCTGCATCCACCATATGCCCCAGGTTGTAAAGTTCATGGCTCAAGTCCTCTTCCTTCTCCCAACGCCTCTTGCCCGACCACTGGTGTGGATGCCCTGGGTTTATCGTTCGGGCAGTATAGAGATAGCCATCAGGCTCCTGCGCTGCGGCAACAATATCAAGCACACTGTCTATATAAGCTTTCAGTTTGCTGTCGGGATAGGTCTGAAGAATATAGCTCGCACCCTCTATGGTCTTATAGACATCCGTATCATCGAAGGAGTACCCCATGATCTTTGACACATCCCATTGAGATGTCTTCAGCCCTGCATGTCCTGGATGCTGAAGAGTATAAGCTGCCATTTCAAAGTTTTTGTAGCGATGCTCACTCTCACACTTGGAAAAAGCAAGTGGAATGGTCACCTCACGTACAGCGTTGAGACGTGATCCCCAAAAAGAATTCTGGGAAATCTTGACACTTGTAAATGGCACTTGCGTGTAAGGATAGCCACTGGCCAAATTTTGTGGAGCTTTGCTCTTGGCCGACATCGTGGCTGATGCCATCACAATGAATGTCGTCGTAAGGAAAATAGATTTCATCATATTTTATTGTTTGTTTTAAGAGTTATGAAAAAAACATGTTATTTACAAAGACTTGGAGTATGGTCTATCTGCTTTATAGACCCGTCGTCATTATATTCAAGCGGCTTCATGATGACACTGCGCTTGAAGGAATGCCCATCAAACAAAGAGCCATCGTGGGTAAAGTAGATCCACTGGTCTTTAAACTTCACTATGGAAGGATGAGTGGTGTTACAGTTGCCCGACAATCCATCAATCAGCCCCATCGGCTTCCAAGGTCCCATAACATGGTCGCTCACGGCATAGCCCATGCGTTCCGGCCAGCTTACAGCATAAGTGAGATAATACTTTCCATTGTATTTGTGCATCCAAGGAGCTTCCGTAAATGGATAGTCATCACCTAAGTCGAGTTGGTGTATTTCCCCATCAATCTCCACCATATTATCCTTCAGTTTGGCGACATAGCACTGACGGTTACCCCATACGATATAAGGTGTATTGTCGTCATCAACGAAGATGGCAGGATCGATACACGCCCAACTGTGCTTGGAGCCGCGACAATCCTTGTTGGTAAGCAGTGGCTTCCCTAATGCATCCGTATAGGGGCCAGTTATCTTGTCACTTACCGCCACACCTATGCCACACCAGTTGGTCGACACATACCAATAGTACTTTCCATTGCGTTTTGCCACATGCCCAGCATAAGCCTGTTTACTCGTAGCCCACTTGAAGACAGACACATCAAGTGCCACAGGATATTGGTGCCAATGTTTGAGGTCTGTGGTAGAAAAGGTGAGCCAGTCTGTCATCTTATAGCCATTCGTCGACGCATCATCAGCATCGTGACCAGTAAAAAGCCAAAGGGTATCTCCCTCCACGTAGGCGGCAGCATCGGCCGTATGTACATGCTTGAAAAGTGGATTGCCATCAGCGATAAGGTCTATCGACCCATCCTTGTTGGTGACAGCATGAGTAGGTTTGACTGGCTTGATGGCTCCATCGGCATCAAACTCCATCCGGTCAATGCACACTTCGCGATGAATACCAGGTTTCTCGTCCGACTTGATGAAATACTTGTTGATGCGATGGTATACAATGAACCATTCATCTGTTCCCGGGACATTGATTATCGAATTGTGAGCTGTACCATAAATGGCATGCTTGGGATCTTGCTGTAGGACAACAGGTTCTTTGGCTATGGCAATAGGACCGAGCGGAGACTTCGAGGTTCCGTATGCCACATGATAGTTGGCTGAGCCTGTGTCATCAACCGACCACATGAAATAATAAAGTCCTTTACGATAGAAAACATAAGGAGCCTCACGATAGGCGTAGTCTTTCAAGGTGCCGCCCTTGGGAGTAAGCACCTGAAGAGTATGGGGCTTGACGTGAATCATATCTTTCTGAAGCTCGGCACCTGCCATATAGCCGTTTCCCCAATAAATATAAGGTTTCTTCGAACGTGGGTCTACAAACACATCCACGTCTATCTGCTGTCCACGACATCCCTCCGGAGTTTTATCAATGATGGGAGAACCATGGTCAACAAACGGACCTGTAGGGCTGCTGCTCACTGCCACACCTATCTGTTTGCCTCCACCAGCCTTGGGATTGGCACTATAATACAGAAAATACTTATACTTTCCTCTTCCTACTTTCACCTCCTGTATGGCTGGAGCCCAGAGATTGCCATTGGCCCAGGGTATCTGTCCGTTCTTAGCATTGAGCACAACACCCTCGTCCTGCCACTGCTTCAGGCCGGCAGACGAGAAACACTGATAAGTATATCCACCCCATCCTGGCTTGCCGTCTGTGGTGGAATAGATGTAATAGCGATGTGTAAGATGGCTATATAAAATTTCAGGGTCGGCATGAAATCCTGGAAGAATAGGATTCTGCTGCGCTTTTGCGACAAAAGCGACAAAAGGACAGACCATGGAAATTGCAAGAATAATAGAAAAAAATGTTTTATTCATATAATATATAATAGGTTATTATTGAAGTTCTGAAATTTATGCAAAGTTACAAAAAAATAGACCAATAATGCCTCCCAATAACATGATTTATCCTCCATCTATCAATAGAAAAGTAAAAAATCACAAATACTACACCTGTTTTATCATTTTACATACCTAAAAACTTGTTTTTTTACTTTTTTTTTGTATTTTTGCACCGCATTTTTTAATAAGCCTAACAATACTAAGTATGTCTACATCAACCAATTTATATAAAAAATCTATGAGACATCTATTTACGACCGTCTTATTAGGATTCGTTTCTATCATCAGTTCATGGGCGGCTCAAACTTCGCCTCTTAATATACATATCATCAACACCATCACTCCACCTGCCTCTGTAGAACAGAAATGCATGCTGATAGACCATCAGGGATTGTTATGGATGGGTACGAACGCAGGAGTAAAGTCATACGATGGCTATCGGTTCACCTCTTACCAAAATGGAATAAAAACTCCCCACATCCTACCCAACAACGCCATTCTCTCCTTGGCAGAAGACAAGGCCAACAATCTGTGGATAGGAACACGCAACGGACTCGTATGCATGGACAAACAGCATGGGCGATTCAAGACCTACCATCTGGAAGGTGAACGAAGCAGAGAAATCTACACTCTTTACACATCACACGACGGCATCTTGTGGATAGGAACCGACGACGGTATAATGACCTATAATCCCCAAACCAAGACTTTCTTGCGCTACAAAAGCAAAAATATTACCCTCGTCGACAGCAAGGGCAAACGACGTTCCATGCCTTACATCAACCCCAAGTCGTTTGCAGAAGACCGTCATGGCAACATCTACATAGGCACATGGTCGAAAAGTCTGTACCGACTCGACCGCAAGCATCGCATCATGCATCAGTTTGATCTTCCCATAAACGACGACTCGCAGAAGACCTACATGGTCATGACTGATATGCATGGCCGGCTCTGGATCAACAGTTGGGGTGGTGGAATCAAATGTCTTACCAACCCTACCGACTTCAAACATCCAGGATATATAGACCTTTATAATGGCGATGAGCAAAACGCCATCAACTACCGTATCATACACGACCCTGTGACACACACATTCTGGACATGCTCACGATATGGCATCAGTATACTTGATGAAAACAATATCAAAGCAGGATTCAGACTTTATAACTCTGTCAGCGAGAATGAGCGCATCCACACTTTACGCAACATCACAGATCTCTGCACCGACGGAAAGGGAAATGTCTGGGCACAAACTTTCAACAATGGCATCTTCCATATCAACACTCTGCCAACGTTGTTCAACACAAAACATATATTACCATCCAACATAGCGGCAGACCGCATAAGATCCATATTTTCACAAGACGGAAAACATTTTTGGCTGACACTCGCACCATCAGGCATTGCCCTTTACGATGCAACCGACAACAAGACTTTACTTAATTACGAAATTCCAGGTTTAGCCTCTATACAATATCCCATGCTCAACACCCACATGTCGTCAGTTGTACAGGCAGCAGACGGAAGTGTGTGGTTTGCCAACAACAGTTACGGAATTCTGACAATAAAGAATGGGCAGGCTAAATTGTACGACAGGACCAACTGCATGTTTGTAAAAGACAACTTTGTGAAGGCTTTGCACCAGGCACGCAACAGTATCATGTTTGTGGGAGAACGTCATCATCTGAATTGGCTCACTCCCAACGGCCAGACTTTTGGTCTGCCTGACGACCTTGATGTGGTAAACATCAGCGAGGGCCATCAAGGTGACATCTGGGTGACAACAGAAAACAAAGGTATCCTTCATCTGAGCGGCAACTTCTATCAACCAGCCTCTCTGCATAAGGAATATTTCTGCCCAGAACGCGGCAACTATGCTGTAAACGATGCCATCTATGTGTATGAAGACTCGCAGCATCGCATTTGGGCTACATCAAACAGTGGCGGTTTGTTCCTTCTTGACAGTAAGGAAAAACAGTTCAAGAACATGAACGATAAACTGCACTGGAATTTCGATCGCATATTCTCTATCGAAGAAGACCAGCAAAAACGATTGTGGCTTACCGCCGATGATGCCCTCATTTGCCTGTCGCTTGACAAAGAGGGTAAGGCACAATACACCACATACACCTCAGAAGACGGATTGGGCGACATGATTTTCATGCCAAGTTCATGCTTCAAGTGGAACAACAAGCTCTATTTTGGCTCTGGGCGCAACCTTATCAGCGTAGACCCTGATAAAATACAAGGCATCAACAGTTACCCCATGCCAAGAATCATCGTTACCGACATTCTTATTGACGAAAAACGCTATGCTGAGCTTGACTCTACGATGCAGTCGGAAATAAGCGATGCCACTCCACAATACATCAGACAGCTAACAATACCTGCATCCATAGGCAAATTCTCGGTAGAATTTGCTATACTCAGCTATATCAATACTTCACAGTGCAAGTATGCATACTTCCTTGAGGGATACGACCACGAATGGCACTATGTAGATGCCGACCTTCGACAAGCTTCGTTCGAGAATATTCCTTCAGGAAAGTACAAGCTCCACCTGAAAGCAGCCGACAGTTATGGACGCTGGAACGAGTTGCCTTACACCATTGGTATAAGTGTTCTTCCACCATGGTACGCCTCACCATGGGCATACCTCATATATATATGTATGCTTATCGGGGCGGTATATGCATCCATGCTGTGGTACCGTGACCGGGTTCGCACCAAGAACCGCCTCCAAATGGCAGTGATATTCACCAATATCACGCACGAGTTGCTTACACCTCTCACCGTTATCTCTGTCTCTGCCGACAGTATAGAGGCTGAGCACCCAGAACTGCACGACCACACATCACTCATCCACAACAACATCAACCGCCTTACACGCATGCTACGGCAAATACTTGAAGTTCGCAAGGCACAAGCAGGTAAGTTGAAGCTGAAGGTGAGCGCAGGAAGGCTCGACACTTTCTGTCAGGAAACATGCCAAAGCATCATGCCTATATTCAGCCAAAAGCATCTCACTTTCCATCAGGACATTGCCAAGATGGAGAGTCCAGTCTGGTTTGATGGTGACAAAATAGAGAAAATACTCTACAATCTATTGTCCAACGCCGTGAAATACTCATACGATGGCGGTAGTGTGTCTATCGGAGTCGATATAAAGGGAAACAAAGCCATTATTTCTGTCAGCGATACTGGAATTGGAATATCAAAAGACAAAATGCGCAACCTTTATTCGCGATTCCTGGACGGCGATTACCGACGCATGAACACCATGGGCACTGGCATCGGCCTTTCTTTGGTGCGCGATTTGGTGCAACTACACCACGGACACATCAACTGTGAGAGCGAAGTTGGCAAAGGCACTACATTCACAATCACAATGCCGATCAACCGTGACAGCTACAGCCAAGACGAAAGAGCAAACGATACGGCTGAAATCACCAATGCTCCTACTGCCACTTCGAAACAAGCCCAGCAGGCTGTATCAGCAACGAGCAACTATTCACAGCAGGCAGCATCCTCCATCCCTAACAAACAGAAGCAAGACGGCCCAAACGAGAAAGAACACTCCATCTTGCTTGTTGAGGACAATGCAGAATTGCTGCAAACCATGTCTTCACTCCTGTCACCATACTTCAATGTCAAGACAGCGGTAAACGGTGAGCGGGCTCAACGTATTATTGAGAAAACGGCATTGGATATTGTCATTACCGACGTGATGATGCCTGTCATGGACGGCATGGAACTGACAAAATGGATCAAGCAGAATGAAGCTTATGCACAGTTGCCTGTCATCATGCTTACTGCAAAGACACAAAACAACGACCGCAACGAGGGGTATCTTGCCGGAGCAGATGCCTACCTCACCAAGCCTTTCACCATGGAGGACCTGCGCCTGCGTATCATGAACATCATAGAGAACAGACAACGCATACGTCAACGCTTCCAGCAACAGACCGATTTCGAAGTAGGAGAACAGCACTATAGCAGTCCTGAGAAAGTTTTTGTGGAGAACGTCATTGCAAAAATTATGGAGCATATTACCGACAGTGACTATGGGCGCGAGGAACTGGCAGCCGATTTATGCATCAGTTCATCTTCACTATACAATAAGTTGCGTGCCACAACAGGACAGAACATTACAGGATTCATCAGCTCTATCCGTCTGAAGGAAGCTTGCCGCATTCTGCGCCAGCGACCCGACATACGTATCAACGAACTCTCATTCCTCGTAGGTTTCTCCACACCGCGCTACTTTTCACAGTGCTTCAAGAAAGAATTTGGAATGGTGGTGAAAGATTATGTAGACCAGCAAAAACAGAAAAAGGATGATTTAACGAATATCGAACAATAAATCATACTTTTGCTACATACATTCCATAAAGAAGCTATAACTTTGCAACTATCAATATTAAATCATTCCACACTAACAAAACATTTTTATGAACAACTATTTCAGAAAATCATTCACCGCCCTGCTTCTTGCTGTAGCAACAACTGGTGCTTTTGCAGAAAGCAGTAAGGTGACGTCGCCAGATGGGCGGCTGTCGGTAATTGTAGAAGACAAAGATGGGCGGCTGTATTACAGCATCAGCTATGACGGAAAACAAATGATGCAGACATCGCAGTTAGGTGTTGTCACCAATGTGGGTGACTTCAGTCAGAACCTTGTCTATCGGTCGGTATCCAACCATCAGATTGCCAACGATTACACCATGCGCTCCATCAAGGCTTCTTCCTTGCACTATCGGGCAAACCAGATGCGTCTGACCTATGAGAATGCCAACAAACTGCCTTTGGTGGTAACCTTCAACGTATCGGATAACGATATCGCCTTCAGATATGAGTTTGGCGAAGTGCCAGAGCGCACACACATCATCGTGAATGAGGAAAGAACATATTTCCGCCTCCCCTCACAGACTACCACCTTCCTGTCGCCACAGTCTGACCCTATGATAGGCTGGAAACGTAGCAAGCCAAGCTACGAGGAAGAATACACTCCCGATGCTCCGATGACTGCCAAGTCGAAATATGGGCAAGGCTATACTTTCCCTTGCCTCTTCCATGTAGGAGAAGATGGATGGGTACTTGTCAGCGAGACTGGCACACATGGCAACTACCCAGGATGCCGACTTGGAGACTATTCTGCTGACAACGGCTATAAGATAGAGTTTCCTATGCAGGGAGAATGCGATGGAAGAGGTGCAACCAACGCAGCATTTCCTCTGCCTGGAGCAACCCCCTGGCGTACCATCACGGTAGGCAAGACATTGAAGCCTATCGTCGAGACGACTATAAGCTATGATGTAGTAGAGCCATTGTATGAAGCCTCAGAAGAGTATAAGTCTGGACGCTATGTCTGGAGCTGGCTTATCTGGCAAGACAACTCAGCCAACTACGATGACCAGAAGCAGATGGTAGACCTTGCAGCCACTATGGGATATGAATATGTACTGGTTGACGGACTGTGGGACCAGCAGACAGGACGCGAACGTATTGCTGAATTGAGCCGCTATGCGCAAACGAAAGGAGTTAGTCTGATGCTGTGGTATAACAGCAACGGAACTGCCAATGAGGCACCTCAGACTCCACGCAACTGTATGAACACCGTCATCGCACGCAAGCGAGAGATGAAGTGGATGAAATCGATAGGCGTCAAGGGTATCAAGGTAGACTTCTTCGGTGGCGACAAGCAGCACGTGATGCAGCTATATGAAGATATTCTGAGCGATGCCAACGACTACGGCATACAGGTCATCTTCCATGGATGTACCCTACCACGTGGCTGGGAGCGTATGTTCCCCAACTATATATCAAGCGAGGCGGTACTGGCTTCCGAGAATGTGTTTTTCACTGAACATCACGCCAAGCAGGAGGGTTTCGAACTCACCATGCATCCATTCTGCCGAAACACAGTGGCATCCATGGACTGGGGAGGCACCATCATGAACCGCTATATGTCGCGCGACAACAAAAGCCGCCATCGCCGTTATACATCTGATGTGTTCGAATTGGCAGCTGCCATTGTCAATCAGGCAAGCATCAACTGCATAGCCATCTATCCCAACAACCTGAGCGAACTGCCACAGCATGAGTTAGACTTCCTTCGTGGTGTTCCTACCACCTGGGACGAAACTCGCTTCATCGATGGGTATCCTGGAAAATATGTGGTTATAGCACGCCGACATGGAGACAACTGGTATGTCGCTACCCTCAACGGAACCAACAAGCCTCTTACTTTAAACCTCTCCCTGCCTATGCTTGCCAATACGAAAGTAAAGACATATTACGAGACTGTCGACAAGAAGAGCTTATGGCCTAAGTCAGGTGTCAAGAATATGAAGTTAAGCAAAGATGGCAAGGTGAAGATTACCGTTCTGCCAATGGGGGGCAACATCATCTGCCAATAAAATTCCCAAGCAGCAAAATCTCTAACGGCAGATTCCTTTTAAAAAACGAAAAACAGGTTTATGACAACTATCATAAACCTGTTTTTCGTCATAAAAGTAGACTTTGCTGTGCTACTTCCAAAGTGTAAAAGTAAATCTTACCAAAACACTGCGTAAAAACTCACGCTTCCAAAAGCTCCTTGCTTTATTTACTTTCCAAATGCTTTCACTATTCGCTTATACTCCTTTGGAGTAATCTGAATGACGGTGCCATGACGAGGCGTAAACTTACCTTCCGTCTTGGTATCGGCAACCCACCGGAATGTGCGCAAGTCCTCAGAACGAGTAAACTGATAATGTCCCGACATGTAGCAATCGTACATCAAGCACCAGCCGCCATCAACCAGCGGGAACACGCCAGCACCCTCTACATTGTCCTTGGTTTGTTCGCAGAAACCATCGAGAAGTGTCCATGATGCCGAGTCATGAAGGTTGCGGAACACATACTGACGAATGCCTTTGTGCGCTCCATCCTGTTCTGTCTTGAAGAAAAGATGATACTCGCCTGTCTTGTCCTGTACGATATCGGTATCTATGGCAGGGGCATGGAAGTCGAAGAGAACCTGTGGCTCTCCTTCCAAATCAGAGAAACCATCGTTGGCATAAGCCCAGTACACCCTATCATACGGAATGGTTCCATCGTTGGTAAGGAGCGAGAAATACACCATATACTTGCCAGCCTTCTCGTCATAGATGGTCTGTGGTGCCCATACACGGATGACATTGGCAAAGTTCGTTCCTGCATATTTTTTAGGAAAGTTAACCGTATGATGCTGCCAATGGATGAGATCGCGTGACTTGAGCAACACTATACCTCGATTGCTCGCCCATCCCAAGGAAGAACGCATATCGGTAACTACCATCAGATACTCGCCATCCTTCGCACGCAAAATGTGCGGGTCGCGCACACATCCTGTATTTGCTATCGTATCGGATGATACTACAGGCTTGCCGCCATTGAGCGGAGTATAATTGAATCCATCGTCGCTGACGGCATACGAAATCTGTTCCTGCTGAGGTTGGTTGCCTGTGAAATAAACAAAGAGATACTTGTTGCGGGCGGAAGCCGTTGTTACTGCCGCAAAAGCTGCGGTGGCAATCAATGTTTTTTTAAATAAATTCTTTTTCTGCATATCTTATTTTGGAGATTAGGTTTTATTATGTCTGCAAAGTTACATAATTATTACCGATTAAAAGGACTATTATCATTCAAAAAAGTGTTTATTCAACTAAATTGGTCAGTCATTCCACAATTTTTCCTTCTCCCGACAGTCACCAACGCCTAAAAACACAGCGAAAAAGCAATCCTTCGGAAAGAAGCCAAAGAATTGCTTTTTTATATAACACACGGTTTCATCGTGCTTTCTGCTTATTATCCTTATGCGCTGAGAGAAGAAAAGTGTTTTTTACCTCACCACAACCTTGATGCCCTCTATGATGTAGATGCCTGGACGAAGAACGACTTTCAGCTCCTGGCCTGCCGTCAGGCGAACTTCTGCTGTTTTCTGTCCACCAATATGATAGATGCCCACTCGTTTGTCTGCATCAGTCTTGATGACCACAGCTCCCTTCTCGCCTCGTACATAAGTGCCGACATCTGTCTTTACTGCAGAAATAGAGGATGGTACACCTGTGACATAGGCTATCATGGCATTGGCCTTGATCCATTTCTGACCACCTCCACCAACTATATCATAATAGTGCTTACCTATCGTGCATGGAGTAAAGTCCGAATATTTTCCTGTTGTAAAATCATAAGAATTGAAATATACAATAATCGAATTATTGCCCATATCTTCAGGAGTGACAGTATATTCCACATAGGTAATCGCTCCGTTACCTTTAGCTCTTACCCTGTCAGGATCTATCCAACCTTTATTGGTTTCTGTATTAAATGGGGCAATGGCATAATCCAGATAGCCGGGGCCACCCGTATTCTTTACGCCAAACCTTACCACTAACTTATCATCTTCCACCAATGGCAATTTACATTTTGCGCTGTAACATATTCCTTCGCCAAACTTACCAGGAGTAGCATTGCTCTCTGAAGAAACCAAGGTAAAATTAGGCGCAGCTGCCGTAGTCAACGTAAAGTGCTGACCATCGACGATGGTTGCATGATTGTTGGCTACATCCGTTATCCAAAGATACAAATCAGGCGAAGATGTTTCTGGTATTTCTATCTGTCGAGTCACCGAGCCTTTAGCTGGCACGGTAATATGCAGGTCGAAAGTAGCATCGTTTGGCTTGGTGTTTGTCGAATTGGTGTAAACGTTCACCAAACCATTGAACTCCATATCCATACTGTTGGTAAAAGTTACTGCCAGCGGATTGGCCATACCGGTGTAAAAACCTTCTTCTGCAGTCACCGTGGCTGCCAAAGGAGTTGCGACTGGAGCCAGAGTCGTAGCTGTAGCATTGATGATGAAAGGCTGGTTGTTAGAGAATGAACAAGCATACCAATTCTTGGTATCTGAACTATAGATAGGATAAATCACATTGACACCCACAGGGAAGGCATAGTCGATGGAAAGAGTTGGGTTGTTGCCATAAGTGCCATAAGTTCTTCCATCAGGCAATACTGCTGGCAAATTCCACTTACCAGTATAGTCAGACACACGGACTATGGTTCCGTCAGCCTTCTTGATGCCGTAGGCAAAATAACCAGAAAAATCAGTAGTACTCTGGTTGGAAAAGCAGGTTGTGGCTTTAGCTTGGAATTTCCCGGCGACATTGGTACGTGTCGTCGTAGTCCAGGTAATGCCACAACCATCACCATAGTTGAGCGACATAATCTGTGGATAAGAAGCAAGAGGTTCGTCCACCTTACCATTATCAGGAGCTATGCCGATAATCATAGAGCACTGTCGATTGTAACCATCCACGGCAGAACCCGAGCCAGCACCACCCTTAGCGGGCTGAAGAATCGTCAGGTCAAAATAGCCATCCTGGTAGCCACCCCATCCCCAGTTGATGTGATAAAGACCTTTTCCATCGCTTCCATCACATACGAACGCATGTCCTCCATCCGAAGACTGGCCGCTATATAGGATAGGACGCTTTGCCTTCAGCTCGTTATCTATAAGCGTCATCCATTGCTGCAGGCTGAAACAAGAACGGGTTAGGTCTTGCATCAAGTCGGCATCATAGTCGAAATAGGTAGCCAAAACCAACGGGGTGACATTGGCACCCGACGAAGGACCATAGTCCATCTTTACAGCTGCACCACAATGGTACATCAGCATGGCTACCGCATCGGCCTCAGCTTGGGTATAACCCGACGAGGGATAAGCTGGCAACATGTTGCTCCAATCGTAGGTTGCGCCCACCGGAATGGACGGCACGCTAATCTTCCGTGATGTGGTAGTATAGGTAGGAATCGCAGCCTTCAGTTGCTTCGGATACTGATGATACATCATCACCTGTGCCATGGCTGTAGCCACACAGCCCGTAACCGAAAGGTTTGTTCCATCATATTTCGGACACATATTATTATAAGGGGCGCGCTGGTTCCACTTGATTGCACCCAAGAGAGGAGGAACGGCAGCTGTACCAGCATGCTCGGCACGCCACTGGCGAGCCTCCGCCAATCCTCCTGACACCAGGTCATCACCTTTGAGCAAAGCCTCTACGGTTTCCTGATAAGCCTTCATGAAACTCACATAATTGGCAGGCAACTGGTCGGGGTCGTAAGTGCCCTGGGCAGAGTAGCCCACTACTTCGGGCATTCTGTCGTCACCCGACACAATGGTAAATCCCTTGCCCTCGCCGTTGGCAAAGACATAATAGCATGTGGCAGAAGGAGAAACGGAAGAAGGTACCGACATGCGGGGAGCCGCCTTTGCCGACGACGCAACCTCGGCATCCATCTCTATACCGAGCATGGCTGCTTGCCTTTGAGCAATCGCCTTAGCCTGCTGATAGCTACGCGGACCAGCTATTGTCGAAACCGACAACAATAGCATCAATGACAATAAAAGTAAGAAGTTCTTCTTCATAAAAATTCAATGATTTTTGTTAGCGAATAGACTTAAATTTTATCTTTCATGTCACAAATTTATCATTATTTTCACAAACCAACAAGTTGGAATGTCTCAAAAAGAGTTCAAAACACAAGAAATATACCGTTTGCACTTTTTTTACGTTTTGACACCTTGTCAAAAGGCATCATACTTGCCGTCTGCGTTCGTTTGTAAATATCCCAACGCATATAAAAAATTGAGTATAGATTTGGAAATATGAGATTTTATCCGTATTTTTGCAGCAAGTTGACAAAACTATTTAATAACTCTATTAAAACCTCATTTATTCATGAAGAAACTTTTTAGCTTGGTTTGCACCTGTTTGCTGGCAATGAGCATGCAGGCAGCCGAAACCGACAAGTATGACGCACTCTACGAAAATCTTCCGTTCCAGATGGAAAAGGTTACCCGTCCACAGTTCCCTGCCTACGAGGTAAACCTGAAGGACTTCGGAGCTGTAGGCGATGGTTCCACCCTTTGCACAGAATCTTTCAAGAAGGCTATCGAAGCCTTGAGCCAGAAAGGAGGAGGCAAGTTGGTCGTTCCACAGGGTGTATGGTTCACTGGCCCTATCACATTGAAGAGCAACATCAACCTGCACATCGAGAAGGGCGGCATTATCCTTTTCTCGCCCGACGATGCCCTCTATCCTTTCATCAAGACTTCTTTCGAGGGACTCGATACACGTCGTTGCCAGTCGCCTATCTCGGGCAACGGCCTTACCAATGTGGCCATCACAGGCCAGGGAGCCATCGACGGCAATGGCGAGTACTGGCGTCCTCTGAAAAAGCAGAAAGTAACCGATGCCCAGTGGAAAGCCATCACTTCACGCGGCGGTGCCTATAAGCGCAAGGACTACTGGTTCCCATCCGAAGGCGCGCTCAAGGCAGACAACAATGCCAACATGAATGTGCCAGTAGAGCCCACATCAGAAGAGGGCTGGAACGAAATCAAGCGATTCCTCCGCCCTGTCATGGTAAGCCTCGTAAACTGCAAGAACGTTTGGCTCAACGGAGTCATCTTCCAGAACTCTCCTGCCTGGAACATTCATCCCTTGATGTGCGAGAACGTGCTCATAGAAGATGTCCTGGTGAGAAACCCGGCGTATGCGCAGAATGGCGACGGACTCGACCTTGAGTCTTGCAAGAACGCACTCATCGTCAACTCCACCTTCGACGTGGGTGACGATGGAATCTGCATCAAGAGCGGAAAAGATGCAGACGGAAGGAAACGCGGCGTTCCTTGCGAAAACGTCATCATAGACGGATGTACAGTCTTCAAGGGCCATGGCGGCTTCGTGGTAGGTAGCGAGATGAGCGGTGGCGTGAAGAACGTGATGGTTACCAACTGCCAGTTCCTCGGCACCGATGTAGGTCTGCGATTCAAGAGCAAACGCGGACGCGGCGGCGTAGTAGAGAACATCTACATCAAGGACATATCCATGTTCGACATCCAGACCGACGTGATCACCTTCGACCTTTACTATGGAGGCAAGTCGGCTGTTGAGGTCCTCAACGATGGCGACGAGGCCAAGAGCCAAAAGGTAGAGAAATTCAAGGTCGACGAGACCACTCCTTGCTTCCGCAACATAGACATCGACCATGTCATCTGCCGTACAGCCCGCCGTGCCGCTTACTTCAACGGCTTGCCCGAGATGCCTGTCCAGAATATCAGCATCAAGGACTTAGAGGTGAACAATGCCGAGCAGGGCATCGTCATCAACCGCACCGAGAACGTGAAACTTGAGAACATCAAGGTGACTGCAAAGACCCACACCTTCGATGCCAAGAACTCGAAGAACGTAAGCGTCAATGGCAAGAACTACAAGAAGATAGATGACAAGGGCATCACCCTCGACTTCTAATAATTCTCCACAGACAGCATATAGATAATCAAAACATATCATAAAGATAACCAACCATAAGAAGTTAGAAAAAGCAAGCATGCTCATGAAGAGCAACCTGCTTTTTCTAACTTCTTTACTTTTTACACGCTTCTTAACTAAAAACACAAGAAATAGAGTCTTTCCTTGAAAATAATTAAAAATTTTCTTGCAAGTTTTAAATCTTTTTTATACCTTTGCCTCAGATATAACTAAAACAGATATAAATACTAAACTGAAAACATCGGAAAATTCTGGTAAAGGCATCTATATATTATGTATGTAGTACGCTTAGAGACCTAAATTTATACAAATAAAACAAATTAATTAAAAACTTAAAAAAGTTAGTTACATGGTGAACGCAATGAAACAATTGTGTAAGTACTGCCTTTTAGCGGCCATGGTGTTGACACCGGGTTCTGTGCTGGCACAGAATGTCGTAAAAGGTACCGTCCTGGACTCCAACAACGAGCCGGTGATCGGAGCATCTGTCATTGAAAAGGGGAATCCTAAGAATGGCACAGTTACTGACCTTGATGGCAACTTTACGCTCAACCTAAAGAAGGGGCAAACAGCCGTAATCTCTTACATCGGCATGATACCCCAGGAGATTAAAATGGGGGGGCAAAGTCAGACCATCGTAATGAAAGACGACAACAGTCAGATTGACGAAGTTGTCGTTGTCGGCTATACCAGCAAGGCACGCAAGGACTTGACGGGTTCCGTGGGTTCCATCTCTGGGCAAAAGCTTGCTGTTGTACCTGTTGCTTCTGCCGCCGAGGCTTTAGCTGGTAAAATTGCGGGTGTGCAGGTAACCACCGTAGATGGTGCTCCTGGTGCCGACATCAACATCCGCATCCGTGGTGGTTCGGCTATCTCCGACAACCAAAACTCCCAACCTTTATATATCGTCGATGGATTTCAGGCAGACAACATCAACGATATACCTCCTACAGATATCCAGAGCATTGATGTTTTGAAAGACGCTTCCTTGACCGCTGTCTATGGAGCCCGAGGTGGTAACGGTGTTGTCATAGTTACGACAAAGAGCGCACAAGCTGGCAAGGTTAAGGTGAGTTTCAATGCTTACGGGCAACTCTCTTGGTTGGCAGGCAAGCAGGATATGCTTGATGCTTACGAATTCGTAAAGTATCAGTTAGACGGCACATACAACAGCAATAGTAAGAAATATGCATTCCGTCGCGACTTTGGTAATCCTAACGACCTTGACATCTACAAGACAAAGACAACCCACGACTGGCAAGACGAGTTGATGGGCGATCCTGCCTTGACGCAGATGTACAATGTCACCGTGAATGGCGGTAATGAAAAACTACGTTTCAGCACCTCTCTCACCCAGCACAACCAAGATGGTATCATCTCTAATTCTGGTGTTCGTCGTACCAATATGAACACTAAGATTAACGTAAAATTGGCCAAGAACGTTGACCTACTCATCAACCCACGTTTCACTTATCGACGAGACTTAGGTGCTGGTGCCAGCGGTATCGGTACCAGTGGTTTGGTGGGTGTTCTCAATTACAAGCCAACCAATGGTTTACGTGAATTCACACACTATGATGACGAGTGGCAAGACTTCTCCGTAGAACGCTACTGGAAGTTGGCCAGTCCATTGGACGATATCGACCAAAACTATCTGTTGAAGCACAGTTACAGCTTCACGAACCAAGCAAGCCTCACTTGGGAAATCATCCCTAACCTAACGTTCCGCTCAGACATAGCCCAATTCTGGTCTTTCAGCGACAATAATCGTTTCTATGGATATCTTACCGACAAAGCTGCCAGCAACGAGAATATGCCTGTAGCCGAAATAACCAACAGCCGATCCCTCAAATATACCTGGACCAACACCTTGAACTACAGCCTATCATTGAAGGACATGCACAACTTCTCGTTCTTGCTTGGACAGGAAATACAGCATTCTCAGAGCACGACAAACTTCCAGTCATCGCGCTACTTTCCTCAGAGCACATCTCCACGTTATGCATTCAACAACATGGGACTTGGATCCGCTTACCAGAGCACATCTAATGTGACAACACCCAACCGTATAGCATCTTTCTTCGGACAGATTAACTATAATTACAAGCATCGCTACTTGCTCTCAGGAACAATGCGTGCCGATGGTTCCACACGCTTTGCACCAGGCAATCAATGGGGTTACTTCCCTTCTATCTCTGGAGCATGGGTTCTCTCAGAGGAGCCTTGGTGGAACAAGGATGTCATCGACATGTTGAAAATACGTGTTGCTTACGGTCTTTCGGGCAATAACAACATCGGTGACGACCGCTGGCGCTACCAATACAATATCAACGCTAACGGCGGTCCAAGCTGGGGCGAGAGCAACACCACACAGAATGGCGACAAATACTATGCATCTGACGGATTGTTTCCCAACAACAAGATTAAATGGGAAACAACTGTGACTCGCAACTTGGCCGCTGACATTTCCCTCTTCAAGGGCCGTATCACACTGACCCCAGAATTATATTGGAACACCACTCGCGACTTGCTCTATAAATGTCAGATACCTACCACCACAGGTTACTCACAACAATGGCAGAACGTAGGCCGTGTATCCAACAAGGGTTTCGAGCTTTCCATCAACGGTGACATCCTTCGTGGCAAGGACTATGTGCTCTCTGCAAACTTCAACATGGGTATGAACAAAACCAAGGTGGAAAAGATTAATGGTACAGATGCCTACATCCCTGGTCGCTCATGGGACTCTGAAGATAACTTCCGCCTCGTGGAAGGTAAGGAGGTCGGCCTCATCTATGGTTATATATATGATGGAATCTACCAGTTCAATGAATTCCATAGAGATGGATTCAACTATGCAGCCAATGACGCAGACTACCTGGCAGAGAATCCAGGCGTACAGGAGAAGCCTACCGTCACTGGCTTGTATGGCACACAACCAGGCTACATCAAGGTAAAGGACCTCAATGGTGATGGCAAAATTGACATCAACGACCGTACTGTAGTGGGTAACACCAACCCTAAGGTACAAGGTGGTTTCGGCTTGTCGGGCAAGTGGAAGGACTTCGACTTCACTGCCAACTTTACCTATATGCTCGACTTTGACGTCCTCAATGCGACAGCCTATCAGCTCTCTTCTGCAAAGGGTGCCAGCCAGACCAATCCACGCAACGTATTGGCTAAATTTAACTACGACAATCGTTGGGTTTATCACGGAGATATCTACATCGAGAACGCAGACGGAACCAAGAGTATCTACAACCTCAATGAGTGTTTGCTCGGCAACTCACAGCACATCGACTATCTCGATATATATGAGGAATTGAACAAAGGTAAGACTTTGTGGAATCCACAGAGTGTAACAACCAATTACACACTTTCCAACTTCGTAGAGGATGGTTCGTTCCTCCGCCTCAACGACTTGACAATCGGTTACACCTTGCCAACAACCCTTACCAAGAAGTGGGGTATCTCACGTCTGCGCTTCTACGTAACAGGCTCCAATATTTTCTGCATCACAGGCTATTCAGGCTACGACCCAGAAGTTGACATTCAGAATGGCTTGACACCTAATGTCGACTGGAACCGCTACCCACGTAGCCACAGCTACCTCTTCGGTGTAAACCTTTCGTTCTAACATTATTATAATATAAAAGGAAAATACAACATGAAAATCAAAAATATATTGATGTGCAGTCTGTTGCTGGCAGGCTTGTCTTCCTGCAACGACTTCTTGGATGTAGACGCACCTTCCAAGGTGACCGACCCCCAAGTGTTCCGCAGCATAGAAGAAGCCGACCGCTTATTAAACTCTGTATACCAGTCTACCTGTAGCAGCAACACATATGGCAATGCTTATCTCACGACCTTCAACTTCAACAGCGATGTGGAATGGGGAACCTCTTCTGCAGAAGAGCAAAGCGTAAGTCATAATGACTGGAAACAATTTGACGGCGAAGCAGACGGAAGCAGCATCAAGAGCACTTGGGACGCAGCTTATCAGACTATCGAGCGTGCCAACAACTTTGTCACTGCTGCAGAGAGCTCTGCGCTCTATGGAGATGCCGACCTCGATCAGATGATCGGTGAGGCAAAATGTATCCGTGCCATGAACTATCTCGACTTGGTCATCTTGTGGGGCGACGTACCTTTCACCTTCACTCGCACTTACGACCAAGAGTCTTTAATTATGCCGATGGGGCAACGTGACGAGATACTCACTACCCTCATCAACGATCTTAAGGCAGCAGCTCCTAAAATGAAGAAGGCTAAAGAGATAACAGAGGGTGTAGAACGTTGTTCCAAGGAATTCGCTTGGTCACTCATAGCTCGTATCTCATTGTTCCGTGCCGGGTACTCACTCCGCCATGGAGAAGACACACAAGATATCGGAACCATGGAACGTGCAGCCGACTACGAGGATTATTATAAGGTTGCTCGCGCATACGCTGACTCTGTCATCAAAGAGGGCACCCACTCTCTGACCAATGACTTCATGAATGTATTCAACGATGAGTGTAACTACACTGTAGTAAGCGATGATGATGTTATCTTCGAGATTCCATTCGTACAAAACGTAAACGGCAACATCGGTTACATTCAAGGGCCTAAAGCCGACCTCTCCAGTGCCGGTGACACCGACCACCCTTGGGGTAGAATGAGTGGAAGCGTAGGCTTGAATGCTTTCTATCGCTTTACATTCGATAAAGAAGATGTTCGCCGCAATACAGCTGGCTATTGGTCTTACGGCTACAATGGCGTTGCTGCTCTCGCCAACGGCTACACTAACTACTGCATGAAGTGGTCCAAACTTTGGGACAGGAGCCATACACTGGGCAATACCTCCCAAGGCAATACAGGCATCAACTTCCCATACATGCGCTATGCAGACGTTCTTTTGATGTTTGCTGAGGCAGAAAATGAGTTAAACGGTCCTACAGACGATGCAAAGAATGCACTCAAGCAAGTTCGTGAACGTGCCTTCCGTGGAGCTACCAACAAGGCGAACAAGGTAGACGACTATGTTAACCAACTGAACACAAAGGACGACTTTTTCAAGGCTATCGTAGACGAGCGTGCCTGGGAATTTGGTGGCGAGAATATCCGCTGGAAAGACCTCGTACGCTGGAACCTCTACAACCAAGTGCTCTACAAGAATTTTTGGAAATATTATGGTATGGGCTGCGACCGTGACGATAGCTATGATGTCGACGGCGACTTCAACAACCTACCAAGCGACTTCTTCTACAGAACTCGTACCAGAGCACAATGGAACCAGCAAGTAACAGAGAATCCAGAGAAGTACAATGCCAGCAACTACCCAGAGGTATTCAACTTTGCCAACACAGATGCCAGCATCGGCATCATCGAGGTCTACAAGACACAAGATGCAGACTTCAGCATCGATAACTTGTGGGAAAATTGGGGGCTTAACGGTAAAAAGATGCCACAAGAAGGTGGAGAAGCAGACTGGAAGAAAGCATACCTCTTCGACTGGCTCGATGAAGACACTGGTATCGCCAAGGCACAATGCAGATGCTCCATCAGAGGTTACATCTACATCGACCAAGCTGGTAATTTGAAGACTACCAATATACCTGAATATAGCCACGATGTCAATTTGACTACTCTACCTGCAGTAAGATACATCCTGCCTATTCCAAGAGATGTCATCAGCCGCAGCATTGGGCAGTACAAGAATTATTACGGTTATTAACAGTTATTAATCAAAGACTTAGAATCATTAAGAAAGATATGAAGAAATTATTTATATTTTCAATGATATTGGCAGCCACCATGTCGTTCTTTGCATCCTGCAAGGACGATGATGGCTACAATGATGCGGACGCAGACCGTCTGCCTATGCCAATGTTCCGTAATACGCAGAACACTGCATCATCATCCACCCCCTATTATTGCGACATTGCATCGAGAGTTGACCCCAACATCTCACTCTATTTGCAGCAACATGGCTACAAAGTAAGTACACACGTCAATGATATGCGCTTATTCTGGTATGGTGTAGATGGAGCAGATGCATACGAATTGAAAGCAAAAGTATTAGGAACTTCATGGGAGAAGGAGGAAAATCCAAATCTTTTGGACACTGTATTGACTGCAGACCAGCTTTCGTTCTTGCACGAGGACTTGCAATATAGCACGGGGTATCTCTATGCCATCCGCGCCCTCGTAGACAGAAACGACTTGAACAATCCTCACAACTCCAAGTGGTTTGGTATGGGTGATGGATCTCACCAGAACGACCAGTCTCGTGACGACAGCCGCAACCAAACAGGTGCGCTCACCACAGGCCAACGCTACGATGTACCAGGAATTTTCTGGACAGAAAACGTGACCAAGACTTCTATGGACGTATGCTTCATGCCAGAGGCTGAAGGCAACTACGAAAATGATTACAAGGAATTCTTTGCTGCAGGTGCAGAAGTGAAAGATGGCGAGTGGGTTTTCGATGAAATCCGCGTGGTTCCATCTGCAGACAATGCACAGCTTGCAGAGCATATCATCAAGCCTACAGCAGAACAACGTGCTGCAGGTCGTGTTCATATTGAAGGTCTTGAATCCAATGCCGCTTATATCGTAAGCGGACAGAACAACAACATCAAACGTTACTACGATCGCCAGTACAACTCTACCATGGTGCGTATGCAGGGTGACCCAGGTGCACCAATTCTTATAAAAGCAAACACTGCTGAAGAGGCGAAGCGAGATACTTTGTTGCAGAACATGGGTAACCAGAAAGGCAAGATTTTCGGTTGCGAGAATCTCGTTGCCACTCGGATAGATACCATCTTGACCAACTATATGTCAGACAACAGTATCGCAGAAGGTCAGATATTCTATCTGGAAGGTGGCAAGACATACTATTGCTCATCCACCGTCGAAATGACCAAGGGCTTCACCTTGGCTACGAATCCTGAGGATATTGCAGCTGGCAAGGGACGTGCCACTGTACTCCAAGGCATCGGCTGGAACAGCGAGAAGAAGACTGCAGCCAACGCTGTAAACTGGGGCTTGTGCCGTAATGCACAATCAGGTGCAGAAAACGGTGTAACACTGGCTATCCAACCTATCATCATGGAAGACATCAACTTCCATCCTATGGTTTGGTACAACTACTTCGACCAAAAGGGTGAAGATGGCAACAGTAACTACACCATCACACAAAACTACTTTATGAACATGTATAGCCAGGGCTTGTCGTTCTCTCTTGCAGAATTGCGCATCGAAAGATGTACATTTAGTGGACATGTTCGTGGTTTCATCCGTTTCCAAGGTCCTAATCGGCAAATCATAGAGAAGTTGACCGTCAACGACTGCGTATTCTACGATGAAGGTGGTTATGACACCAATGGCCGTGGTTACTCTTGGTTTGCTGGTCCAGGCAATAACCGCAAGTCAAATTTTTACAAGAACTTGACTTTCACCAACAATACCATCATTAATAGTCCACGCCATGCGCTCATAACAGAGGCTAAACAATTGGCTTGGCCTGATGGAGAAACATGGAACATCAATGTATCCAATAATACATTCGTCAATTTCTCACCACGTTCCAGCAACAAGGCTCATGGTCTGATATTCGAAATCCAATATGCTCCTAATGGTTCAAAGATTACCTGCAAAAAGAATCTCTTCGTCTTCGCAGGCAACAAGAACGATGGTGCTCGCGACTACTTCCAAAAGGGTATGATCATCAACACCAAGGATATCACTTACGACTTCGCAGACAACTACTCTACCGTAGTACCTGCTTACGATAAGTACACCTCGTCAACCGATCCTAAGAGCACCTTGATAGATGGTATGTTCATGCAGAACTCCTTCTCTAATTCAAAGACTGGTGCTGGTTACAACAAAGGAGCGCTCAACTTAGGTGGTTTCGGTGAGACACAGATCAAGTTTGGTGATAACCACAACGAGAACGAGGACGAAGTTGTAGGCTACCAGCTTGAGGCGGGCGAACTTTTCAAGAGTCCTTGGACTATCGGTACAGTAAAAGCCAAGGAGAGTTTCAAGAAGGATGCATATCGCTACTCAGACATCAGCGGCTTCTACTACAATACCACAGATAAGGTAAAGAAACATCCTATATATACCAAGGGAATCGGCGACCCACGCTGGCGCACTGGTAAATCTTGGGATGGCGGAAAGAACCACACTGTAAAGAGTGGTGATCTGACTTACTAAATATATTATCATACATTAAGATTAGTAAAAAACAAACAACAAGGGGACGAGCCTGTGAAGGTTCGCCCCCTTTTTTCTGTCTATACCCGAAATCTCACGAAAACAAACTAAGAAACTTAAAACAAACAAAGCAACTTTATTTATGACTATTAGGCATAAGTGGCAGACTAATATCGTCCAACTACAAACAAGCTGGTCAACAACAATTTATAAATATGCATTAATCGGATCAACTCGCATTAACAATAATGCTAAAAGTGGTCAACTTAAATCGTTAAACCACACTATAGTTCTATGTCCTAAACTATCGAACTTATATTCTAAACTTTAGAACTTATATCCTAAACTACCGAACTTATATTCCAAAGTTTAGAACATAGATTATTCATGGGCAAAAATACAAATTGCACACACAAGAAAGTTGCTGTACAAAGAGCCGTTGGCAAGGAACGGCACGCATTCCTTGCCAACGGATTATCATGAATTAAAACTAATTCTATTCGCAATGTGTTGTTAGTGGTATCATCCTCTTTCTCGACTATTCAAGATGGAAAAAGCCTGCCCGTTCCGCATACTCTTTCTCATCAGCTTGCCTACAAAGTTCCATGCAGGCATCTTCTTGAGCGTACTGCGCACAGGCTGGATATCCCAAAGCAGGAACACGAGCAACACGGCTATGCCTATGAGGCAAGTAATGCCGTAAAGCTGACGTATGCTGATCATCAGCAAATTGGTGGCATCATAAGGCAACCCCCGCGCCATGTTGTCTGCCATCTGATGCCGAATGCCGAAACTGTACAGCCCCGAGCACATGGCCGACACTGGCCCGTTGCGTATGATGCCAGCCATGGTAAGTCCCATAAAAAAGTGCTGGAAAGGCATCAGTTCCTCAAGATAGATGGTGAGCATGCAGAAGAAGATGGCATTGCCAAACGACCGCAGGAAAGTGGGCAGATAAAGCGCCTGCAGGGGTAATCCCGGGTCGATGAGGAAATACATCATCACAGGATAGCACACCATGGACATGACACCCAGGGTGAGAAGGCGTGTATACTTCTGTCGAAGTACCTTGCACCAGAACAGGCAGAATAGACAGCCTGCGATGGCTCCCACCCACTCCACAACGTTGAGCACATTAGTGGTAAAGGTGCCGAAATGCAGGACCCCACCCGTGAAAGCCGTCTGCAGAACCTTGGGAGTGCTGCCCATCAACTCGACGAAGGCAAAGAGGATGAGCAGGGGCACGAGTCGCCTGTACTTCCAAGCTGCGGGAGCTATATAGGGGTGGCGTATGTGGCGCATGCGCTGAATGCAGAAGTAACCCGTCACGACAAACAGCAGCACGTCCTTGCGCAGGATGTCGCTGTCGAGCCAGTTGTAGTGCTCGCCATAATTGAAGAAGAAGATAAACTCCAGCATCCACGCCGACCACAGCAGACAACCCAAGTAATCGACGCTGATAAACGGCAGTGGTTTCATGAAACGAAAGTCGTGAGTGGTGACATACACCACAAGTGCCACGCAGAGCAAGGCACCCGTCATCGTCCAGTTGATGATGCGCCAGTCTTGATAGACATATATAAGATGCTCGGTAATCCACGGTGAAAGCGACATATTTCCCAACACCAGACAGTAAAGCAAGGGGAAGAAAATGGTAAAGTCGCGTTTCGAAGTCATCCACAACTGGATGGTCGACATACACTCAAAGCATCCGCAGAGCTTGAAGAAGCCCGCCATATAAGCCAAGACACACATCACCGGCACCGAGTCGGTAAACATGATGAGGAAGTTGCACGCCGCCACCACCAACGCCGCATTCAGCAGCAGGCTACGGTTGGTAAAGCGGAATTTCAGCTTAAAGAGAAAGGGAAAGGGCATGGCCACGCCCACCACGTTGAACATGACTATCATGAGCACATCCTCACGCATCAGACTGTACTCTCCCATCACCTGCGACATGGCTCCACCGTAAATGCCTCCCGACATAAGGAAGACAAAGGCGAAGAGCAAATATATCCATGGCTGCAGCCTGCGAGGCACGTAGCCATTGAAGGAAGGAACCCTGAAGGGTCCCTGAAGCATTGGAGGTCCTGGCATTATAACGATTTCTTCACTTTAGTTTCAACATTCATACCCGCACGGAGCAAGGCCACCTGCTTGGGGTCGTTATCCTTGTCGAGGGCTATACGCACGGGCACACGCTGCTCCACCTTGACAAAGTTGCCCGTGGCATTATCGACAGGGATCATGGAATAAGCCGACCCTGCAGCAGCCGACAAAGCCTCCACCTTGCCATGAAAGACGACCCCGGGAATGGCATCGGCGGTGAAATCGACGTTTTTGCCCACTTCTATGCCTGTCATCTGCGTCTCACGATAGTTAGCCACCACCCATACATCATGATCGTCCACTATGCGCGCCAACATCTGTCCAGGCTGCACCAATTGCCCCACATGAATATCCTTCCTTCCCATCACACCATCGCAAGTAGCCACGATGACGGTATAGGAAAGATTGAGCCGCGCCAGGTTGAGTTGGGCTTCCGCCACACTCTCGCCAGCACGCGAGCCTCCCAGCTGATGAGTCTGCACATTACGTACCGAGGCCGCACTCTGTCGACGGCTGTTGGCTTGTTCGTAGCGAGCCTTGGCGCCCAAGTAACGGGCATAGGCGTTGTCGTACTGCTGACGCGTAACGGCATCTTTCTTCATCAAAGCCGCAAAACGTTCGAAGTCCTTCTTGGCATTCAGCATGTCCACACGTGCCTCTTCTATGCCAGCCGACGCCGTCTGCACATTGCTGGCAGTAGTGCCCATGCTTGCCGAAACCACCGACGATCCCGATTTAGAGCCACGAAGACCAGCCTCGGCCTGTGCCACCTGCAAACGATATTCCGCATCCTCGATGATGACGAGGGTATCACCCTTGTGCACATGCTGGAAATCGGTGAAGCGTATTTCCTTGATGAAACCTGGCACACGGGTGTTGATGGGCGTGATGTGACGACACACCTGGGCATCGTCTGTATACTCCACATCGCCTCCATGCACGAAATGGCTGAAACACCATGCCACAGCCCCCACCAAGAAGAGCACGACCACTACATTATATATTCTCTTGATTATTTTCTTGTTCATGACCTTTAAAAGTGTTAAATATTGAATGAAAAATTATATTTTACCAGCCACATACCTCAAGCGGTAGTAGGCATACACGATATTGATGCGGGCATCCACCTCCTGCAACTCGGCATTGAGCTTGAGGTTGGAAGCATCCACCATGTCGGTGACAAGTGCCAACTGGCTAAGATAACGTGCGTTCATCACATCGTAATTTTGCGAAGCCAGCTCCACGCTTTTCTGCTGGGTTTCCAGCTCCACATAGGTTTGCTGATACTGCACGTAGGCAGCCTGCACCCTGTTGTTGAGTTGCTCGGCCTGCACATCACGATCCTCCTGCACCCGGCGTGTCTCCACAGCTGCTTGCTTCACACGCTTGTTGCTCTTGAACAGCGAGCTAAGGCTATACTTCACGCCTACGCCCACGTACCATATATTGAGATTCTTGTCGACTGGAGGAAGTTCGAAGGTTATAGGTCCGTCGAAATGATTGGCTGCCACGAAAGCCACCTTTGGCAAGAGGTCGCTCTTGGCAAGCTTTTCCTTCGCTTTGGCAGCCTGTACACCCAACACACACTGCTCCAAAATAGGCGAATTCATCGCACTTTCAGTCTGCCAATAGCCTTCTCCGTCCTGGCCATAGGCCTTGTCAACTATGGTTGCGTCGGGAACTATGGTTTGCGATGTAGGCAAGCCCAAGGTATTGCAAAGTTGATGATTCAGGATGCTGCGGCTGTTGCGAAGAGACGTTAGCCCTAACTTTAGCGACTGCATCTGCAATTCATAGCGGGTAATGTCGTTCTTCAGCGCCATTCCCTCACGCTGTTTTGCCTTGATATCTACGATAAGTTGCTCGGTGAGTTCGACGTTTTTCTCATACACCTTGATGCGATTGTCTATTTTGCAAAGATCCAAATACTGCCCCAAAGCCATGAAACGTTCCTGCTGCCGAGTGAGTTTTACGCCCACCTCGGCTTGCTGCTTGCCCACCTCGGCAAGACGTATGCCTGCCTGGATGGCTCCGCCAGCATAAACCACCTGCTGGGCATCTACGGCAAAGCTGTTGCCATAGTGCGGCGAACTGAGTCCATGAACATCGGAGAAATCTCGGTCTGTCATCAGCACATTACCCAAATAGCTGAACGCCAGCGAAGCATCGATATCAGGGAGACGCTTGCTTCGGGCCGCCTCCACGCCCAAGTCTGCCGCAGCGACACCCGTCTTCTGTGCACGCAGGCTCTTGCTGTTATCCTCTACCTTTTCAAAAAGCTGACCTACTGTCATGAGAACACCTTGGCCTTTTGTTCCCGGTTCTTCGGTCTGGGCATGCGCCCACAAGCAGCCTCCCAACGCAAGGAAGACCACAAACATAAATTGTCTTGTCATCAAAATATTACCTGTTTATAAATCTGGGTGCAAAGATACTGAATTTTCCGCTAACGATTATTTTAAATATCACCCTACGAATGGACTTTTATGGAACTCTTCTTCTCTTATCTCTCATAAAATACGTACCTTTGCAAGCAAAAAGAGAACAAAACAGATGATTAACGAATTAGACAGCCAACAGGAAGCCCACCTTTTCGTCACCTCGCTCGACGAATGGACTCTCGAGCCGCAAGTAATGACATACGGTGGAATACTGATTTGCCGAAAAGGAAAGGCAAGACTGAAAGTAAACTTCAAGGATTGGGAGCTGCACGAAGGGGCGGTGACGACGATTTTTCCAAACGATGTGGTGTTGCTGACAAAGGAGAAGGAAAACGACTTCAAGGTGGAAATGCTAAAGTACAACGCCTCTTTGCTGCGTGAGGCAAGCCTTCAGCTGGAACAAACGGTCTATTCTGCCTTGCGCAAGGACCGCTGTAGACAGGACTCTCCTATCGTCACACAAATCATCAACCACATGTTTGCCCTGCTCAAGTTGTACTTCGAACAAGCAGAATGCACCTGTCTTACACAATTGGTGCTATGCCAGCTGAAAGCTTTTTTCATAGGATTCAACGAATACCTGCTGCGCAATCCACAATACCAGCCCGATGAAATCAAGTCGTATCGTGTAAGAGAGCTCTTCAACCACTTCATGCGCCTGATGGAAAGAGACTACAAGACATCAAGGGACGTCTACTATTATGCAGAACTGATGAACATCACGCCCAAATATCTCACCAACATCGTAAGACAGGTAACAGGGCACACCCCGAAGACCATCATCGACCAGTATGTCATACTCCAAATCAAGATGCAGCTACATCGCAGCCAACAAAGCATCAAGGAAATAGCCTGGGAATATCATTTCTCCGACTCCAGCTTCTTCTGCCGTTACTTTAAGAAACATACAGGCAAGACGCCACAACAAATCAGAGAACAGACTTCCAACAAGACCAACCAAGAAGAGGAAACAAACCCGGCAACAGTCCGTAGGCAATCCGTGTGACCCACCCCATCAATCTCTTCCACCCTAATCCTTGAATTCGAGAGAAAGCTCGTCCGAGCCCAATAGATTGTAGCTCATGCGGTGGTAAGGCGTAACCCCATACTCCCGGATGGCAGCCCGATGCTTCTTGGTGGGATAGCCCTTGTTGCTCTTCCAGTCGTACTGAGGATATTCCTCGGCAAGGGCATCCATGTAGTCGTCGCGATAGGTCTTGGCAAGAATGCTCGCCGCAGCTATCGCCATATACTTGCCGTCGCCCTTCACTATCGTGGCATGGGGCAAATCACGATAAGGCTTGAAACGATTGCCGTCCACAATCACGGCCTCCGGACACACCTTGAGTTGGTCGAGCGCCCTGTGCATCGCCAAAATACTGGCATTGAGGATATTTATCTTGTCTATCTCCTCAGGGGTAACCACGCCCACAGCCCATGCCACGGCATCTTGCTCAATCTGCGTGCGAAGAGCCTTGCGCTTCTTGTCCGTAAGTTGCTTGCTATCGTTGAGGGCTTCGTTCTGATAGCCTGGAGGCAGAATGACGGCCGCAGCATAGACGCTGCCTGCCAGGCAGCCACGGCCCGCCTCATCGCAGCCCGCCTCTACGAGGTCTTTATAATAATGACTTTCCAACATTTTCCAAATGATGCTTTGCTGTATAAAAAACTCTTTGATGCAAAAGTAGCACAAATAACCGACTTCTACAAATCTTAATGGATTATTTTTTAGGATTACGTATGAAACTATAGGAAAGAAGGCCGATGAAACCAGTATCTTTGCAGAAGATAAGCT
>DJOI01000045.1:35646-41427 GCA_002439605.1 Candidatus Segatella mututuai
CGATTTGCATTATCTTTGCACAACCGAAACTAATCACAAACAATTATGAAACAAAAGATTTACATCCTTTTATCAGTCATCGCTATTTCTCTCGGCTGCACAGCCAAGAAGCACACGAGTACTTTCCCCGACGGCTCCCCCATCTCCCCATGGTTTGCCGACACCACAGGTGTGGAACTGAAGGACATGGGCAAGCCCTACATCATTACCGATTATGGCGTGGCAAACGACTCTACCATCATCCAAACCCAGAAGATACAAGAGGTAATAGACCGCTGTTACGCCAACGGAGGTGGTGTGGTAGTGGTGCCGGCAGGCACCTATCTCACAGGCTCGCTCTTCTTCAAGCCAGGCTGCAACCTATACTTGGAAGAGAACGCCACACTGAAAGGAAGCGATGCCATCACCCACTATCAGATAGTAAGGACACGACTGGAAGGACAGACCTTGGACTATTTCGCCGCACTGATCAACGCCGACCATCACGATGGATTCACCATAGCCGGCAAGGGAACCCTGAACGGCAATGGCAGAAAATTCTACGATGAGTTCTGGTTGCGCAGAAAAGTCATCAAGAAATGTACCAACTTGGAGGCTCTTCGCCCAAGATTGGTATACATCTCCAATTCAAACGACGTGAAGGTAAGCGGCATCAGAATGGTGAACTCCGGGTTCTGGACCAACCATCTGTACAAGTGCAAGCGCGTGAAATATCTCAACCTGTATATTTACGCTCCCACAAGCGGCTATCCCAAGGGACCGAGTACCGACGCCATAGATATCGACGGTTGTGAGGACATGCTGATAAGAGGCTGCTGGGTAAATGTGAACGACGACGGAGTATGCCTAAAAGGCGGTAAGGGAACCTTCGTGGACAAGGACAGCACCAACGCTCCATGCCGGAACATCATCGTAGAGAACTGCTACTTCAAGAAAGCAGGCGGAGGTGTCACCTTTGGAAGCGAGTGCTATGATGCCAAGAATGTAATCATAAGAAACTGCCAGTTCAACGGAACCAGCAACATTCTGCTCTTCAAGATGCGCCCCGACACACCACAGAGATACGAAGATGTATTGGCGGAAAACTGCACAGGAGTAGTTACCTTCGGCATCAGAACCCGCATCTGGACCCAGTTCTACGACAAGAAAGACCGGAACGACATGCCTCGCTCGGTAATCAACAACGTGAATATGAAGAATATCAAGGTGAAGAGTACCAAGCAATTCTATACAATGCCAGCTTCGAAAAACTACGACTTAGGAAGTTTCTCGTTCGAAAACATCGATGTCACCGACCCTGTAGGAACCATGGACACATCGACATTAGGCAGTTACAAGCTCCACAAAGTGAAACTAAACGGCAAAGCCATCAAGTAGTTTTAAAAAAAAGAATTAAGGAGTTAAGACGAATGCCTCATTGTTTGAAATCCAAGCAAAAAGCTATTGTCTTAACTCCTTTAACTCCTTCGAAAGAACTCCTTTAACTCTTCAAAAAATCTTACCCCCTGTACTGTGAAGGCGGCATACCATACTGATCCTTGAAGCACTTGCTGAAATAGTAAGGGCTTTCGAAACCTACCGCATAAGCCACCTCTGACACATTCTTATCACCCTCCTTCAGCAGCTCGGCTGCTTTTCTCAGTCGGATGACACGGATGTACTCATTAGGCGTATAGCCCGTAGTTCCCCTTACCTTCTTATAAAAGATGGTGCGCCCCAAATGCAGCAGTCCCGCCACCTTGTCGACAGAAAGGTCTTGTTCGCCAAGGCGCGAGTAGACAATATTGTCAAGACGCTTGACAAACAAGCTGTCCTGTTCGTTGCTAAGCATGGCGGAACGTATTTCCTGCGGCTCCTTGCCAAACTTCTGGCGGAGTATCTCACGCTGGTTAAGCAACTGCTGGATGCGAGCCATGAGCAACTGAGGGCTGAAAGGCTTGGTGATGTAAGCGTCGGCTCCCGACTCCGTTCCTTCGAGCACATTCTCGTCGGCGCTAAGGGCGGTAAGGAGAATGATGGGTATATGGCTCGTCTCAAAACTGTTCTTCAGACGTTTGGTAAGCTCAAAGCCATTCATTCCCGGCATCATCACATCGCTTACTATCAAGTCTACATCCAACTCCTTTGCCATGGCTATGCCTGCCTTTCCGTCGGAGACGACCTTCAAGTTGAAGCAACTCTCCAACTCAGAGAGCAGGAACTCACGAACATCGTTGTCGTCTTCTATCAGAAGTATGGTGTGGCGATTAAGCGGATTCGAAGATGCCAGCTGCACCATGCCGACGGCTGTTTCTTCTTCCTGTTCCTCCCGCTCCTTCACCAAGCCAGTCTTTAGGATAGGGCTGTCCTTTACCAGGAAGTCGGCGGCATCGTAGCCATCTTTCCGCAGAGGAATCGTAACGACAAAGACAGAGCCACCGCCCTCGTTCTCCTGATAGGTTATCTCGCCATGATGCGTCTTCACAAGCTCATGGGAAAGATGAAGACCGATGCCAAAACTCTCGCCGGTATAACTACTCTGCATAAAGCGGCTGAAGAGCTGGGAACGCTTCTCCCGTGGCACTCCCACCCCCGTATCTGCCACTCGGATGGTCACCACATCCGAGAAAGAGAGGCTCACACGGATGGCTCCCTTGGCTGGAGTGTATTTGAAGGCATTAGACAAGAGATTGAACACCACCTTGTCTATCATCTGCTGGTCGAGGAACATCACATGTGTAGGCTCCGACGACTCGAAGCTGTAAGCTATCTCCTTCGATTCGGCAGCATCGTCGAACATATGGCAGATGCCCTTGACAAACATCACGACATCGGTCTCCTGCAAAGACAACTTCAGCTTGCCTGCCTGCATCTTCCGGAACTCCAAGAGTTGGTCTATGAGACGCAACATGCGCTGCACACTCTTGTCCATCACCCGGATGGTCTTCTCCAGCTCCGCCTGCCAGCGGTTGGCTTTCATGATGCGCTTCTCCTTCTCGAGCGAGCCTTGCATCAGGGTGAGAGGTGTGCGGAACTCGTGGGCTATGTTGGTAAAGAACACCAACTTGTAACGAGTGAGCTCCTGCTCAAGACGGATTCGGTTGCGAAGCACGTTCTTGTCGTGCACGAACTTCACCACCAAGAAGACTATCCCCAAGACCAACAGCACATAAATCATAATGGCCCAGGACGTGAGAAAGAAAGGTGGCTTGATGCGAATAACCAATGTGCTCTCCTTTCCCCAAGTGCCATCCGACGAACAAGCCTTGACATGCAGGATGTACCTGCCCGCAGGTAGTTTCTGATAAGCCGCCCAGGGGGTTGAAGAAGGTTTGCTCCATGCTTGGTCGAAACCTTCCAGGCGATAGGTGTACTTCACATTGCGCACATCGGAATAGTCGAGCGTAGAGAAATGTATGCTGGGCGAACGCTGCTCATAGGACAGCGTTACCTCATCGGAATAGGGATAGGAGGTGAAGACCACGTCGGTGAGTCCGCTGACATGGCTCAACCGTGACGGCTGGATAATGGTAAGGCCATAGTTGCCGCCCAGCACCACTCTGCCGTCGTCAAGGCATACTGCCGAGTTCTCATTATAGACATTGCCCATGGGGTTGCGCGAGAACAGATAATTCTCAAACGACTTTTTGCGGGCGTTCCACATGGTCACTCCTTGCTGGGTAGACACCCAAAGGTTGCCATCGGGAGTGTCCACCACCGACTGGACCAAGTTGTTGACCAGTCCATTCGAGGTGTTGAAGACGTGGAACTTGGGAACAGCCTTATCATCACCCTGCTCTACCTGTACCAAGCCATCGCCCGATACAGAAAGCCACAGCCGTCCCTGCCTGTCGACAAGCACATCGCGTATTTCGTAATTGCGTACATAAACACTAAACCTGCTGGCATCACGCACAAACTCATCGGTAGGAATGCGGATAAGACCGCCCGAAGTTCCGCACCAAAGCACTCCCTGCTTGTCGACCACCATGCACCGCACCTCGTTGAGGCCTACACTGTCGGCAAAGAAAGTCTTCACCTCGTAGCCTCCCTTACGCGGCAGGGCAAGGCTCAATCCCTTGCCAAAGGTTCCTATCCACATACGATGCTTGGCGTCGGGAGCCATACAGAACACGTTTTTGTCCTTGAAGTCAAGTCCTTTCACTCCATAAATACCCTTTCCACGGGTACCTATCCAGGTCTCGCCATTGGGCATCTGGGCTATGCTATACACGTTGGAGTCAAAATGGCTCTTACCCAAGACCTGTCTCATATCGGCACTATAGTGGTAAAGACTTCCCTCACGCGTGCCCACCATCACCGTACCATCGTTCAACTTCTTCACCATGCGAACGACGTTCGAGAAGTCCATATTGTCCACGCCATTGGGATAGATGCGTTCCACACCCTTGTCCATCACCTGGATATGCGACACGCCTCCGTATTCCGAGCTCACCCATACCCCATCGTGCCTGTCGGCTATGACACCAAGAAGATAGTTGGAGGCTATAGGTGATTCTCCCAACTTGTCCGCCACGAAATGCTGGCTCTGGGTCAGGTCATGGTTGAACACGAAAAGTCCCTTTCCATAAGTGGATATCCAAATGAGGCCATGATTGTCCTCCACGATATGGAATCGCTCCAAGTCGATATAATTGGTGGCTTGCTGAGGAAAGAGACTCAAAGGTACGAGCCCGCCATGCCTTACCAAGCGCAACACTCCCGTCTTGTTGAAAATCCACTTTCGGCCTTTGTTGTCGGTCAATACCTTTCCGTTGGGAACAAGCCACTCGCCCTCGCATTCCGCAACCTTTCCCGTACGTATGTCGATGCTGAAAGAACGATGGTTGGTAAAAATTATCCATCTGTTGCCCAAAAGCAAGTCACCAGTAGCCACCTCACCGGCAGCATAAGTTATATGGGAAAGATGTTGAAACCTGTCATGCCGAAGAACATAGGCATCGCCCTTCTCCGAAATCATCAGCATCCCATGAGTGAAGGGACGTGTGCGTGACACCCTGAAGCCCTTGGCTATGCACGACAGGTGGCCTTCGGAATAAAGAAACACCCTGTCGGTAGCACAAAGCACCACCGTGTTCTTGCTCAGACTATCCACCAAGGGTACCCGCGAAGAACCCATTTCGGCTTTAGTGAACCTACGCGTATGAAACGAGCCGCTGCGATAGTCCACCAACATGGCACCATCGTCAGCGCCCCAAAGCCAGAACATTCCGTCGCAAACGAGCTTCCACTTGGTGAAATGAGGCAATTCCGCCTCCTGACAATACCTCTCCACCTTGCCATTCACCATATTTAGGCAAGCGAAAGTCTCGGAAGAAGAATACACCCACAATTTTCTATAGGTAACATCCTCTACGACCTTCTTCGTGCGACCTGTAAAAGCTACCGCATTCGCACTGTCATTGTCCAGATAAGCAGTAACCACGTTACCATCGTAGCGGGCAAGCCCATTATGCGTGGAAAACCACAGGAAACCTTTTTGGTCTTGATGCATATCGGTTACCAGATTAGAGGGAAGCCCGTCCTGGATGGTCACCTTTTTCGCCTTTACCTCTATAGGAAGGGAAAAGAAGGTGACATCCTTTCTTTTCACAACGGAATCGACAAGGTTATTCCCTACCCCGTCTTGTTTCCTACCAGTATGGCAGGAAGCTATCATCAGTAGTATCAGCCCTAAGACCAAAAGCAACTTCGTTCGTTTCAGTATCATTGTCTATCCTCGATATTTAAGTTTAGGAAGCTGAGATGCAGCTTATCTTTTGCAAAGATAATGCAAATCGA
>DJOI01000045.1:41544-46766 GCA_002439605.1 Candidatus Segatella mututuai
AGCTTATCTTCTGCAAAGATACGACAAATACTTGAAACCGCAAAATGTTACTTATTTTTGGATGATTTTCCATAGCATCTATGCCTCATTTTCATTAGGTTTCCATAAAAAAAGGACGAGCTCATCACGAGTTCGTCCCTTCTTCCTAAAAAGTCTTATTTACCGAAATGTATGTACTTGTGCTAAAACAATTCTTTACTTGTAAGCAGGATGCTGCTGACCGGTAAGTCCCGGATTGACATCGAGGATGTTGGTGGTGTTGAACGGCATCAACTCTGTCTTATTCTTTTCCAAGCCATAGAACACACCAGTAGAACCTGTCAACCAAGCATTATTGCTCGACACTCCAGTTACATCCTCTACAGACAAGTTGCCTTTCTGCTTGATAGATACAATACTAAACATATTGAGAATAGTATAAGTATGCTTCACCGCACCCTCTGGCTTGTCGGCCTCGCCGTACAGTTTGCCATCCTTCTCGTAAAGGTCGGCTGTAGTAGAGCCCTTGCCAGTGGTATTGCTATTCAAAACCTTAAGGCCACTGATTTGGTCGGCGGTAAGTCCCAACTTCTCCACATCGGCCTGTGAAAGTTCGATATAGCTCAAGCCGATGGTAGGATCTTCAAACTGAGGAGTAGAAGTGAGGTAGTAAGCACGATATACAGGCACATCCTTGAATTCGCCCTGACGCTTGGCCAGATTTAGTAAACGCTCTTTCTCGCCCATCAACTTCTCGTACTGGATGCCCCAACGGGTAAGGTCGGTGCGACGCAAGCCCTCGTTGGAAAGCTCAAGCTTGCGCTCCTGCTGAATGAAGGTGAGGAAATCGTCATGAGTGGTAGGAATACCCGCTGCAGCCTTGGCCTCATCGCCACGGAAGGCACGCTTGCGAACCTCCTTTACCGCATTGATAGCTTCTGTCGTAGGACCATTATTCAACTCGTTCAATGCCTCTGCATACATCAAGAGCACATCGGAGTAGCGAAGCAATGGAAAATTGATATCGCGCTTGCTGTCAGAAGAGCCACGCTCTTTCTTCCAGTTGATGCGGTACTTGCCCACACCCATGCCGATATAGGTCTCCATCTGATATTTGTTGCCCTTATTGCTGAGCACCATGCCATAATTGCAGACAGACACATCACGACGCTGGTCGTCCTTGTCATAATCGAAGAACAAGGTAGGGAAGGCAAACATTTGGCTACCGCCCTTGCCAAGACCTCCCTCGGAGTTGTCGTTTCCACTGGTAGGAATACCATTTACGTATCCTGTACGCACATCCTGCGCATTGACACCATACATGCCATACTCGAGCATAGTCTCCTTATCGTAAGTCTGGTTGCCCAAATTGCGGAAGACTTGGTCGTAGTCATCGAGCAAGCCATTTTGACCTTTCTCTATGACAGCCTTGCATGCATCAGCAGCAATCTGGTACAACTCTTTTACACGGGCAGCATCATCACGGCGTGCTATATGAAGAGTGGCGGGGTCGTATGTCTCCAAGTCCCAACGCAGTGAGTAACCTGCCGCATAGAGAGCTACACGAGCCAAGATTCCATAAGCCGAGTTCTTGCAGAAACGCTCTGTAGTGGCAGGAGCATTTGCTTCGCCCTGCCATGGCAAAAGTTCCACAGCCTGCTGCAAATCGGCTATGCACTGGTCGTAGATGACATCACGGCTGGTACGTGAAGACGAGAACGTAGAAGCATCTGCCGTCGGCGTTGTCGTAAAAGGTACGTCGCCATAAAAACGCAGAAGATTCCAGTAAGCATAGGCACGAATGGCCAATGCCTCGCCAAGAAGAGCGTTCACCTTGCTCTTCTCGCTATCGGAAACGCTCATTGCCGGCAGATTCTTTATGCACACATTGGCATACTCTATGGCAGAATACATATTGGTATACGTCTTGCTGAGCATACCAGAAAGATTGGTGAAGTTGTAGTTGGATGCGTCATACTTGGAATTGCTCTCGTTAGAAGCAGCCTCATCGGTGCCCTCCAAAAGTTGATAACCCAATTCCTGCGTATGGAGGTATGGATAAGCACCTACTGTAGCCATCTCTGCGCGCCCCACAGTCTCAAAAACAGAACCACTATCGGCAGACGACTCTGATGGCATATCCAGCCAGTCCTGACAAGATGTCATGGATAAAGCAATGGCTGTAGCACCTAATATATTTAATATTTTATTCATATATTGCTCTTATTGAATGATTAGAATGTTAAGTTTACACCGATTACCCAACTCTTAGAACGAGGGTATGAGGAATTATCAACTCCAGGAGTCAGAGCACTACTCGAAGCAGAAACCTCTGGGTCGTAGCCCGAGTAGCCAGTGATGGTGCAGATGTTGTTCATTGTAGCATAGACACGAGCCTTCTGCAAGTAGATTTTCTTCAGCCACGCCTTGGGGAATGTATAACCCAATGTGATGGTGTTGATGCGGAGGAATGAACCATCCTCGATATAGTAGCTACTATAGTCAGAAATAGCGGTCTTGTTGTTGCTTGATATGTTCCACATACGGCTGCCGTTGTCCTCGCCTGGGTTCAGTTCTGCCAAGCGGGCAAGGTTGGTTGTCTCCTTACCTGTAAGTGGGTCGATGAGGGTATAGCGGTTTGCCATGTCAGAGATGGTGTTCTGGTTGGCAAGGTATGGTCCCACGAAACGCTGGGTACTCATATTGAACACATCGTTGCCAACAGAGAAGTTCATGAACACGGTAAGGTCGAAGCCCTTATAGGTAAAGGTGTTGTTCCATCCACCAGTGAAATCAGGAGAGGCATTGCCGATGACAGTACGGTCGTTGACACTCCATACTGGGTTGCCGTCCTTGTCGGTGTCACCAGCAATGGCCTTATACTTCACATCACCAGGCTTCACCGCCTTGCGGTTGGCTCCCTTCAGGCTGGCAACGCCATCCTTCAGAGTATAGGTGCCGTCCTCATTCTGTACAAAGTCGGCAGTGGTGTACAAGCCGTCATACTGCAAACCATAGAACTGGCCGAGTGGCTTGCCCTTCTCTATCTTGAAGCCCATACGAGACTCGTAGTCCTGGATAAAATAGTCAGACTCGCTGCTACTGCCATAGATATCGAGCACCTTAGAACGGTTGAACGCCACATTGAAGTCGGTTGACCATGTAAAGTTCTTTGTGCGCACAGGTGTTGCATTGACAACAATCTCGACACCACGGTTGCGGATAGAACCCACGTTCTGATATTGTGTGCTGTAGCCTGTAGAGGTAGGTATCTTGTTCTTGATAAGCAGGTTCTTGGAGGTGTTGTTGTACCAGTCGATGCCCAAGTTCAAGCGGCTGCCCAACACAGAGACATCAAGACCCACGTTTACGGTCTCTGTCTTCTCCCACTTCAGATCCTTGTTGCCGAGTGTGCTTCCCGGTACATAGGTGATATTGTCCTTACCACCAATACCATAGTGGCCAGAGCCATAAGAGGTGGCGTACATGTTGTCATCGATGTTGTCGTTTCCGGCAGTACCGTAACCAATACGGAGCTTCAAGTTGTCGAAGACATTTTTCAAGCCCTGCATGAAAGGCTCCTCAGAGATACGCCATGCTGCAGATGCAGATGGGAAGTAGCCCCACTGGTTGCCTTTGGCAAACTTGGACGAACCATCACCACGAAGAGTGGCATTGACGAGATAACGATCCTTGTAGTTGTAAGACACACGGGTAAACCAAGACACACGTCCACGACGGGTCTTGCCAGATGTCCAAACGGCAGGAACACCCATGCTTACATCGTTCAAGCCGAAGTTGCCGTCAGAGAACTGACGATACTCGTTATTGAGCTGCATCGTTTCCCAGTAAGTGGTCTCCTGACCGAGAAGAGCTGTGAAATGATTGTCCTTGTTCAAATCGAACGCATAATTGAGGGTATTGGTAATCTGCCACTGGTATGCCTCGGCGTTGTTGCGCTTGCCATAGCCGTAAGGACTCTGGTAAGAAGAAGCTGTCTTGGTAGAACCATCGTCCCAATAGTCTGTACGAGTCTGTTTCCACTGATAGCTACCTGCTGTACGCCATGTAAGATTCTTGATAATATCGAACTCAATACCCGCATTCACCGTAGCAAGACGAGTGTATTTCTCGTTTGTGATTGCATTATTGTTAAGAATTGGGTTGTTTGAGTCGTAGTTGTTACTACCTGGAATAGCATCAAAGGCATCGGTCAAATCCTCACCTAACAATTGCTGGTTTGTGAATTTCACACCACCTGTCACAGGCTGAAGGATAGTCTGCTTCAAAGTTCCGCCAAGGGAACCACCACCTTCGAGCTTGGTCATCTGCAAGGCAGAAGAGAAGTCGAAACGTACGCCTTTCCAAAGCTCGTGGTTGATCTTGGCACGGACACTGTTCTTATAGTAACCATGCTTTTTCATGATACCGTCTTCGCCAGTGTAGTTGTAGCTCAACATATACTTTGTCTTCTCGCTACCACCAGAGATATTGATATTATGTGTCTGGGCGACACCTGTAGAGCCAAACACCTCATCCTGCCAGTCGATGCCGGCACGATTTGAATATTCGCTTTCTATACGGCCATAAGCGCCAGTATAGAAATCCGCATCACTTACGCTCCCACCAAAAAGGCTTGCGAAAGCATCCTCGTTGCCACGAAGAGTCTGGAACTCATACTGATACTTCACATAATCCTCAACGCCAAGCAAATCGAGCTTTTTGCCAAGACGCTGGAAGCTTACATAACCATTATAAGAAACCTCGGTCTTGCCAGCCTTACCGCTCTTGGTAGTAATAAGGATTACACCATTGGCACCAGCCGCACCATAGATAGCTGTAGCCGAAGCATCTTTCATCACGTCGATGCTCTCGATATCGTTAATATCGACATTTCTCAAACCATCTTCCATCTGGAAGCCATCCACGATATAAAGAGGCTTCGTGCTCTGAGTAATAGACGTACCACCACGTACAGTAATGTTGATATCGGCACCTGGCGCACCACTCTGGGTCACGATATTCACACCTGCAGCCTTACCAGTAAGGGCCTGAGCTGCAGAAGTAGCTGGTACCGAAGCAAGTTCCTTGCCGCTGACAGAAGCTGTAGCTGCTGTCAAGTCTCTTTTCTTCACCTTGGCATAACCAATAGAAACGACCTCGTCGAGCATCTGAGCCTCGGGCTCAAGTTTCACATTAATCTGTGTGCGACCTTTGATTTCCACTGTCTGGGTCTTGTAACC
>DJOI01000043.1:0-1381 GCA_002439605.1 Candidatus Segatella mututuai
GAGGTCATGCTCCAAGTATAATAGCCATTGGAAAGTTTCTGCACGTTTGTCTTCTCCATACAGGCTGGTATCCAAACCTGTACTCCCTGCAAATAAGTCCAATCATCCATACCCGAGTGAATCTTGAAGCCGCCGAATCCTGGAGTCTTGGCAAACTCCTCCATGGTCTTTCCACCTACAGTAAACACCTTAGGGTTGAAAACAAAGGTAAGAGGCTCGTTGAGAGTCCATTTATCCGTAAAGTTCTTCACTTTCTTGCCCGAATAAACAAACACGCCTTGGTCTGCGTTTTTCTGAATAGCTTCCCACTCTGAGCGACTATCTGGAGCTGCAAACTCTGTTGACCAAAGATCATCTCGCTTGGTCTTCAACTGTTGCCAAAATCCAGGCCAGTCGACATTGGTCATAGACTCAACGGAAGATTTGAAATATTCCGTAGGAACCATCGTCTTACTATAAATATTGTTACCTAAATAGGTAAGCTTTGCAAAATCAGAAGAATTATCACCGTTTCCGGCATCGGGCTCGGTAGGTTGCCATGCCCACAAATAGAGGTCAACACCCTCCGGGAAACCAACATCAGTAACATCATAATAGAAGGTAACTTCTTGGTCTGGGGTATAAACAGCAGGAACTGTCCAACATACAGGCGTGCCCACCTTCGTACTTGCCTTAGCGTTCGTGGCAAAAGTCATTGCCATCAAGAACACCAACAGAAAAATCGTAGCTTTTCTCATAGTCATTTCTCCTTATTCATTAGAGGTTACTTCCACCTTTTTAGTCAAGTTGTAAGTGTAAGAGACAAAAGGTTTGCCATTTTGTGAACGAGTCAACTTAAACTCCAACACCTTTTTAGAGCCAGGCACACCTGTCACCGTGAGGCTTACATCGTCACCGAGGAATAATTGAGGCGCGGAGCCGTCTGTGTTGACAAAGGCGTTTCCTAACTTCCAATTGCCAGATGTAGGAATCAATGCAGGTGCTTGCCCTTCTATATGATAAGAAGTAGGATTGTTGTCAGCATCTACATCCAATTGAATACCAAAGGTGTCGAACTGGAAAAGATCTGTAAGCGACATCTTCTTGCCTTCCACCTCATCCGTTTGGGTCACTGAATTAATTATCCACTGCCCTGATATTTTCTCATATTGAGTGAATGCCGGTACATAACTACCATCTTCCACCGTATTACAAGAAAACAAAAATCCACTTCCTGCCAACATCAATGTTGGTGCCAAAAGTTTAACTATTAGATTTTTCTTCATTGCTTTTATTTATTATTAGGTTATATTGTTATTACACGATGCAAAATTACCGCATAATCCCCGAATGAGCAAACTAATAAAGAAAAGTATAATAAAAAAGAATAGGTGCTTTTCGT